>JAISDR010000122.1 GCA_031264645.1 Prevotellaceae bacterium
ATTACGCTTGCCATTTCATGCGCGGCGTTTTTTGGCGTATGGTTTATACCGCCGGAACTGCTGCCTCTTGGCGACATTTCGGTAATCGAACAGCGTGTGGCGGCGATATTTGTGCTCGCAGTACTGATGTGGGTTATGGAAGTCGTTCCGCCCTGGTGTACATCCGTACTGTCCGTAACGCTGCTTCTGCTCACCGTTTCCGACAACAGCCTGTGGTTTTTGAGCGATACTGCGGAGTATCGTGAAATGGGACGCGCAGTCAGTTACAGCGCCCTTCTTGCCACATTTGCCGATCCGATTATCATGCTTTTTCTCGGCGGTTTCATTTTAGCCATCGCCGCAACCAAAACGGGACTGGACGTCCTGCTGGCAAGGTCGCTGCTGAAACCGTTCGGGATAAAGCCGGAAAACGTCATGCTCGGATTTCTGCTGGTTACCGGATTTTTCTCCATGTTTATAAGCAATACGGCGACGGCTGCCATGATGCTGGCTCTCCTGACGCCCGTACTTAAAGCGCTGCCCGGCGACGGAAAGGGACGCGCTGCCCTGGCGCTTTCGATTCCTCTGGCTGCCAACATCGGCGGCATGGGCACGCCTATCGGAACGCCGCCGAACGCAATCGCCCTGAAGTATCTGAACGATCCGGCAGGTCTCAATATGGATATCGGGTTCGGGCAGTGGATGGCATGCATGTTTCCGTATGCCATATTGCTGCTGTTTGTTTCGTGGCTTGTGCTGAAAAAGCTTTTCCCCTTCAAACAGAAAACGGTGCGTCTGAAAATAGAAGGAGATGTGCAAAAGGGCGCAAAGGCGTGGATTGTATACATCACGTTTGCGGTAACCATTCTGATGTGGATGCTCGACAAGCTGACCGGAGTAAGCGCCAGTGTCGTGGCAATGATTCCGGTTACCGTACTTTGTATTTCCGGCGTCATCACGCGGCGCGATCTGGCGGAAATCAACTGGAGCGTCCTGTGGATGGTTGCCGGAGGATTTGCGCTTGGTATGGCAATGAACGATACGGGACTGGCGATGCGGATTGTGGATTCTGTTGATTTCCATACCCTGTCGCCCCTCGTTGTGATAATCGCAAGCGGCATGCTGTGCTGGGCGCTGTCCAACTTTATTTCTAATACGGCAACAGCCTCCCTGCTTATTCCAATACTGGCGGTTGTAGGAGTCGGAATGAGGGAACAGCTGTCTGCCCTTGGCGGAATACCGACTTTGCTGATCGGAATCGCTATAAGCGCTTCGCTGGCAATGTCGCTGCCCGTCAGCACGCCGCCCAATGCTCTGGCTCATTCCACGGGAATGGTGGAACAGACGGATATGGCTAAGGTTGGACTGATTGTCGGTATTACGGGACTTGTAGCAGGATATGCAATGCTCATTTTAGTGGGGATAGCGGGATTATTTTGAGTCCGGTTAAATATTTCGGACAGGCGCTGTTTATTTAAGCGAGTACCGGTTTCCAGGCAGGACTGTCACAATTCCTGCCAGTTCCATACTCAGCAGAAAAGTAGACAGTTCGGGAAAGGAAATGCCTGTTTCGCGAACAATATCGCCGACCGATTCCGATTCACTGTTTTTCAGGAAATTGAATATCGTTTGTTCCGGTTCTGTAAGATTTACAAACTCTATCTGTTTTTGAACGGATTTCGATTTTGTCGACCAGTTCATCTGATATTCCAAATCCTCGACAGATTCGAGTAATGCCGCCCTGTTTGACTTTATCAGGTTGTTGCATCCCTGCGAATGTTCGTCGCCTACTCTTCCCGGAAAAGCCATGACGTCTCTGCTGTAGGAGTTTGCAATGCTTGCCGTCAGCAAAGCTCCGCCTTTTTTAGACGATTCGACAATTATTGTAACGTCAGCCAGTCCTGCAATTATACGGTTTCTGCTGACAAAATTGCCTTGAGTAGTTGCAATATTTGTAGTAAATTCGGAGACGAGCGCACCCTGCTTTTCTATCTGGCGGGCGATGTTTTCGTGTGCGGCAGGATATATTTTATTCAAAGGCGTACCCATGACGGCGACAGTGTCCAGACCGCCGGATAAAGCCGCATTATGAGCGCATACATCAATCCCGTACGCCAGACCGCTTACAATCAAAGGTCTGTATCCCTTTTCAACAAGTCCAGCAATTAATTTCCTGCATAACGACAATCCGTAGTTCGAAGCGTTGCGTGTTCCGACGATACTGATAACCCTGGAATTGTTTAAATCTGCCGTTCCCCTGACAAAAAGAATTGCAGGAGCGTCCTCGCACTGATTCAGTTTATACGGATAATCATCATCGGTATAAAAAACCGCCCTGATATTGTTTGAATTGACAAACCGGACTTCTTTCTCCGCCTGTTCCAGAACTTTATCCCTGTTCCAGTCCTTGATTATATTTGCATTCAGGACGCTTGCGAGTTTCCTGTGCGGAGACTCGAAAACTGCACGGGGCGAGCCGAAAACTGCCATAAGCTTTTTCGCGGTAACGCCTCCGACTCCGGAAATCATCGTCAAGGCGATCTTGTATAGCAAATCTTCGGACATGAGACTGTTTATTCGCTTGCATTATTACACCACGCTTCCACGACATTAATGGCATAATCGCCCAGTTTTTCACATTCGGCAATCAGGTCCATATAAATCACTCCCACGGTATAATCGTATTTTTTCGAATTGACGTCTTCGATATTGTGCATCTTGAGTTTATTCCTCAGAGTATTGATTTCATGCTCGATATTAATAGATATGTCCATATCCGTCTTTTGTGGGATTTCGATTCTGAGCACTTCAATCATTCTGTCAATCGCTCTGGTAATCAATTCGAACATTGTTTCAACATATTCGTCAAGTTTGGGAGTAAAGCTTTCGAGATTTTCATTCTTGCGGTTTATGGTTCGCGCCATGTTGTACATCGAATCTCCAACGCTTTCGATTTCCGTTATAACGCGCAAAATGTCCCGGATCATATCCTTGCTTAAAGCGCTCAAGTGTCCTTCGGAAACTTTACGGAGATAGTTTCCTATTTCGATTTCCATCCTGTCGCTGATATTCTCGTACTTTTCTATCCGTCCGAAAGTTTTCAGGAAGTTTCGCTCACTTTTCTCATGATACAGGCTTTTGCACATTTCCGACATGCGTTTCATGCGTTCGGCATATACCAGCGTTTCCCTTTTTGCCTGCAGGATTGACAGTTCGCCTGTCGACAGTATGCCTGCAGAAATATATTTAAGCTGAAATTCCTCGTCCTGTTTCCTGCCCTTGATCACTTTGGTGCATATTTTCACATAGGCATTGACAAACCAGACCATTATCATAACATTTATTATGTTGAACGTTGAATGGAACAGCGAAAGGGAATAGGAAACGGCTGTCTGTAAACTGACATATTCCGCTCGCAGCGCCGCAAGTTCCGGCGAGAGATTTCCCCCGCTGTTTATGGCGGATATTGTTTCGGGACTGAGACCTGCCAGAAATGCCGTAAGCTGGTGAGGCTCGCCCGGTCCGATATTCGACACTATCGAAGCTATCAATTTCGAGAACGGATAGAACAGAACCAAAGCCCACACAACGCCGAACACGTTGAACATGAAGTGCGCGAAGGCGGCTCTTTTGGCTGATACATTGGCGGACAGCGCCGCAAGATTGGCTGTTATGGTTGTTCCTATATTTTCGCCCAAAATGGTAGCGCATGCTATTTCAAACGATATCCATCCCTGACTGCACATTACAAGCGTGATGGCAACCGTCGCGCTTGACGACTGCACGATTATGGTCAAAATGGTGCCAATGAGGACAAACAGCAGAATCGAAGCGAATCCCATATCGGAATATCCCTGCAGAAAGGCGAGCATATCCGGATTGTTCTGTATGTCGGGAACATTGGTTTTCAGAAACTCCAGCCCCATAAAAAGAAAGGCGAAACCCATTATAAATTCCGCCAGAGACTGGTTGCGGCTGCGCCGTGAAAACATCAGAGGTATGGCAAAAGCTATGATCGGCAAGACCATGACGGCGATATCAACTGTGAATCCGAAAAGGGAAATCAGCCATGCGGTTACGGTTGTCCCGATATTTGCTCCCATTATCACACTGATGGACTGTGCCAGGGTAAGAATTTTCGCGTTTACAAAACTGACAACCATTACGGTAGTTGCCGATGAAGACTGAATCAGCGCCGTTATCAGTACTCCCGTAAAAATACCCATAAAACGGTTTGCTGTCATGGCGGACAGAATACGCCTGAGTTTATTGCCTGCAATTTTTTGCAGCCCTTCACTCATTATTTTCATTCCATACAGGAACATGCCCAGCGAACCGAGCAGTTTCAAAAGATCTAACAGTGTATAATTCATATAGTTTATATTACTTTTATAACAACTTTCCCTTAATCTTCAGGAAAAAATTTCGGCGCAAAGATATAAAGGAATTACGATTTGCTTAACAAATTGTGTCAAAATTGTGTCAAAAAAATGATAATAAATTGAATGTCTTGC
>JAISDR010000146.1 GCA_031264645.1 Prevotellaceae bacterium
AAAATTTTCCATTATCATAAAATAGAGTAATTTTGCGCGTTCAATGAGAAAGGCATTTGAGAAATGGCAAAAGAAGAAGAAAAAAAAGACGTCCTGCGTTTACCGGCTGAACTGCTGTATGCCAGCGAGCTGGAAGCGCTGAAAACAGAGGATACAAAAGAAAGCAAACCGGCTGGATGGCAACTGTCGCCAAAAGCGGTTTTGAAATTTATTGTTGGAGGCAAGTCGGGAAAAACCGACATTTCGCCCAAGTACATAGGATACAACAGGCTTGTGGAGATTGCCATAGCCACGCTGCTAACCGACCGCTCGCTGCTTCTGACGGGAGAACCCGGAACGGCAAAATCGTGGCTGTCGGAAAATCTCTCGGCGGCAATATGCGGAGATTCGGCTAAAGTAATACAGGGAACAGCCGGCACGGGCGAAGAACATATCCGCTATTCGTGGAACTACGCCATGCTTCTGGCTAACGGTCCCTCGGACGAGGCTCTGATTAAAAGTCCGATATGCCGGGCAATGGAGACCGGTACGATTGCGCGCTTCGAAGAAATCTCGCGCTGCGCCTCGGAAGTGCAGGACGCCCTGATTTCCATAATGTCCGAAAAAACGGTTGCAATCGCCGAACTGGGCAAGGAAATTCCGGCGACAAGAGGCTTTTCCATTATCGCAACCGCAAACACCCGCGACAGAGGCGTAAACGACATGTCCTCAGCCCTGAAAAGACGTTTCAATATCATTGTACTCCCCTCTCCCGCCGATTTGGAAACGGAAGTCTCAATTGTTTCGAGAAGAGTCCGTGAAATTTCGTCGAACTATCAGCTGAAGGCAGCCCTTCCGTCGAACGATTCCGTCGAAAAGATAGTTACGGTATTCCGCGAATTAAGGCGGGGAATGACTTTGGACGAGAAACAGAAACTGAAATCTCCAAGCGGAGTAATCTCCACTGCCGAAGCCATTTCACTGATTACAAACAGCATGGCTCTGGCGGCAAGCTTTGGAGACGGGAAAGTATCCGACGACGATTTAGCCGCCGGACTGCAGGGAGCCGTTGTAAAAGACGAGGACAAGGACAAAATCGTCTGGAAGGAATATTTGGAAAACGTAATGAAGAAAAGAGGCGCTTCGTGGAGAGGTCTCTATAATACCTGTTCCGAATTTAATAAGATATAACTGACAAATACAGTAAATTATATGTCCAGGGCAAGGGAACTTTTCACTAAAATCTTTTTATTTGTCACGCATGACATCTGGCATCTTAATATTGATGTACTAAGCAAGAGAAAAGCTTTCTGGGTGAAACAGCTGAAAGTCCTGATAGTCGCTCTCAGGGAATTTAACAACGGGAAAGTGAATGTGCAGGCAGCGTCCCTGTCGTTTTATCTCCTGATGTCCATTGTCCCGATAGTCGCAATTGTGTTTGCCGTGTCTTCGGGATTCGGTATTGAGGAATATTTGCGCAGCTGGCTTACGGCAACATTTCCAGACCAGAACGAAGTCGTGAACAAATTGCTGAACTATGCAGCCTCGGCTCTGCAGAACGCCCGCGGAAGCTGGATTACGGGAGTCGGCATCGGGGTGCTGCTCTGGTCGTCCCTGAGCATGTTCGTCAGGATAGAGGAGGCGCTGAATGCAATCTGGCAGGCAAAGCTTCACCGTTCGTGGGCGCGCCGCTTTTCGGATTACATGTCCATCATGCTGATAGCGCCGGTTCTCCTGATTCTGTCCAACAGCATAACGGTCGCTTTCCAGTTCTATTTCGATTCGGCGGTAAACGATATTCCTTTTTTGGGAACAATCAGACCCGTGATGTTCAGCTTTCTGCCGGTTCTTCTGATATGGATAATCTTCACTCTGCTCTATGTCGTGATGCCCAACGTCAAGGTGCGTTTCGTTCCCGCGCTGGTTTCCGCCATAATTGCCGGCACCATATTCTACTGGGTCGAACAGATTTACATCTATTCACAGGTAAGCATCTCAAAATACAATGCGATATACGGAAGTCTGGCAGCCATCCCCCTGTTCCTGCTGTGCGCCAAACTGGGCTGGCAGATAGTGCTTTTCGGGGCGGAACTGTCTTTTACATATCAAAATATCGAAAGTTACGAAGACGAATTTCGGGAGCAGGAAAGCATCAATCATCTCAATTTCGCGATACTTTCAATATATGTACTGAAAAATATTACGGACGTCTTCAAACTGGGAGAACCGCCAAAGCTGGTATCCAAACTCTCGGAAGAACTCGGGCTTTCGACGCGGTCGCTGAACATCATAATCAAGGCATTGACAGAATGCGGACTGATTCTGGAAGTGAATACCGCCCATAAGGACGACGCATACGTTCCCGCAATGGATATTAACAGGATAACCCTGAGACTGGTCTTGAAAAAACTGGAAACTCTCGGAGGAAACATCCCCCTGAAAAAATCACATGCCGACGTGGAACGGATTTCAAATCTGGTCGAAAACATTTACGACCATACGGATAAGGAAATAATCGAACTGAGAATAATTGATATTTAATTTATGATGATGAGAAGGCTTTATATCGTTTTTATTTTGACTGTATTAATCTCATGTTCGAAGCAAAAAATCATTCCCGAAAAGGTTCTGGTCGAAATAGTTTACAAAATGCAAATCACCGACGCAGTGCTTTCAACGCACGAACCTTCTATTTTTCACAAAGATTCGATGAGGATATACGAGCCTGTGGTGGAAAAATTCGGATACAGCCTCGAAGACTTGCGAAGGACGTTCCTGAAATATGCCGATCAGGACGGGAAACTGCAGTCGGTTCTCAGCGAGGTCAGCCTGAAAATCGAAAATGAGAAAAAGATATACCAGCCAATCGCCCGTATCGAAAAACTGTCTGAAAACATGAACATCGGCGCCGATTCCGTTTCCGTAGTTTCGCGAACGGTAAACAAACACAGCGTCGAAATAAGGCTAAGCGAACAGGGCGTTTACGATATTTCGGCAAGTTATTTTTTCTATCAAAACGACAGTACCGAAAATCCGAGAATGTCCGTCTGGCTGGAATCAAAAGCGCTCAAGGATTCGACAGTGGACAA
>JAISDR010000242.1 GCA_031264645.1 Prevotellaceae bacterium
TGATCTGCCAGCTGTTTTTCGACCTCATTTCTTTTCCACTGGCTTGCCAATAGAGTGTTCAAGGCATCATATCCATCTTCTTCAATTTGAAAGATTCTGCCATCCAAGTGCGTTGTTACTAAACGTTTCATAATATTATATATTTTAAATTATACATTAAAATTTTATGCAAAGATATACAAAATATTTAATACTATGCATAACATGGTATTTTTTTAAAAATATTCTGTATTACAAGCACAATCTTCGCCTGAAATTCGGTTTATGTAATAAATAATCCTTACCTTTGCGTCATATTAATTAAAAAGGTATCATTAAGAAAAAATGAACGAAGATTTTCTGCAATTTATTTGGAATTTGAGACTGTATGATTCGGCAAATCTCAAAACGAGCGAGGGAGAAAATGTGGATGTAATTTCTGCGGGCGCTCAAAACAGAGATTCGGGACCCGATTTCTACAATGCAAAAATACGGATCGGCGATACCGTCTGGGCTGGAACTGTGGAAATCCATAAAAAATCATCCGACTGGAATCTGCACGGACATCAGAATGACAGCGCATATAACAATGTCATTCTCCATGTTGTGGAAAAGGACGACGCCGTGATAAGGCGCAAAAGCGGGGAAATAATTCCATGCCTGGAAATAACTTATCCCGAAAGCTTCAAGAAACGCTATCTCGAGCTCTCGGAATCAAAACAGCGCATTCCCTGCGCAACCTACATTCCGGAGGTCGAGCCATTCAAAATACACTTTTGGCTGAACAGGATTGCAAGCGAAAGGCTCGAACGCAAAACAGCGGAAATAAGCCTGCTGATGGACAGCACGTACAGCGATCTGGAAGAGGTATTCCACTGCGTGCTGTTCAAATATTTCGGATTTAAAACCAATGCATTGCCCTTCGAAATGCTGGCGCGAAGCCTGCCGGCAAAACTCCTTCGGAAATACAGTCATTCGCTGCCTTCTGTCGAGTCCCTGCTGTTTGGTCAGGCGGGATTTCTTGATACCGACGTCGAAGACGAATACACCTTCAATTTAAAGTCGGAATATCAATTCTTTAAAACCAAACACAATCTCGCCGGAATGGATAAAAGCCTGTGGAAATATACAAAGCTCCGACCGGCAAACTTCCCGACGATACGCATCGCCCAGGTGGCTGCCATATTGTGCAAATATCAGAGTTTATGGGAAATAATCAGCGCTTCGAAAGACATGGAGGACGTCTGCGAAATTCTGGATGTAAGCGCTTCCGAGTATTGGGATTCTCACTATGTTTTCGGTAAAACATCAAGCCGGACGTCTCCTAAAAAGCTCGGCAAAAACGCCGTCTGCAATTTAATTATCAATATACTGTCTCCAATGATTTTTACATATTCAATATACAGGGGCGACGAAACGCTGAAGGAACGGGCGGTATCGTTTCTGGAATCGCTGGCTGCCGAATCAAATTCCGTCGTCAGCGAATGGGCGGAATGTGGCGTCGAACCGGAAAACGCCCTCGAAAGTCAAGCTCTGCTGCATCTGCAGGCGGAATATTGCGCCTGCAGGAAGTGCCTTAAGTGCGCTATCGGTAAAGAAGTTATTCAAAATATAATAAATAATTAAATGAATCATGGATTTCTAAAAGTAGCGGCGGCAATTCCCGAAGTGAAAGTCGCCGACTGCGAGTTTAACGCCGGCAGAATCATGGAAATGATACAGTCGGCAGACGCCGGCGGAGTGGAAATAATTTGCTTTCCGGAGCTTGCAATAACGTCGTATACCTGCGGCGATCTGTTCTTTCAGGAACTTCTGCTGGAAAGCGCAAAAATCGAACTGATCGAACTTGTCGAAAACACTTCGGGAATGGATATCATCAGTATCGTGGGATTGCCCCTGATGCATAAGGACAGGATATTCAATGTCGCCGCCGTGTTCGGAAGAGGCGTAATATACGGATTCGTCCCGAAAACATATCTGCCGAACTATAACGAATACTACGAAAAACGCTGGTTCTCATCTGCGAAAGATATTGCCGACACAGAGATTTATTTTGATATAAAACCGGTGAAATCAGTCGGCAAGTCCTTTATGCAATACTCCGCGTATGCAAAAAGGTCGTATCCTTTCACTCCCGACATTATATTCGGCGACGGCGAAATAAAGTTTGCCATAGAGATTTGCGAAGATTTGTGGGTTCCCAGTCCGCCAAGCGCCGACCATTGCATGGCTGGAGCGCATGTCGTGTTCAATCTTTCGGCAAGCAACGAACTGACCGGCAAACATCAGTACCGCAAGGCGCTTGCCGGACAGCAGTCCGCGCGATGCATGGCGGGATACGTTTACTCCGGATCAGGCTGGGGCGAATCGACTACCGACACAGTGTTTTCGGGAAACGCCCTTGTATTCGAAAACGGCGGTTTGCTGAATGAAGCGGAGAGGTTTTCTTTCAGCGAGCAGACTGTCGTTTCGGATATCGACGTCGACAGGTTGAGGGCTTTGCGCGCCAAAAACACTTCGTTCGGCAAATATTTCGATGAAAACCATCAATTCGTGCATATAGATTTCCCCGAAAGGGAAACAAAAATCTCCCGTCGCATAAACCCGAAACCTTTTGTTCCGACGTCCGAATCGGCGGATGAAAGTCTGAACGATATATTTTCGATTCAGGTCGGCGGGCTTGCAAAAAGACTTCTGCACACCGGAATACGGAAACAAATCATCGGCATATCCGGCGGACTGGACTCCACTCTGGCTCTTTTGGTATGCGTAAAAACCTGCGACAAGCTGAAAATTCCACGCAGCAATATAATCGGCATTACGATGCCGGGTTTCGGAACTTCCAGACGTACCTACAACAATGCAATGGCGCTGATGAAGGAGCTGAGTATCACTGTCCGTGAAATAGACATAAGCAAAGCCTGCATGCAGCATTTCGAGGATATCGGACACGATCCGGACGTACACGATGTTACCTACGAAAATACTCAGGCAAGAGAGCGTACTCAAATTTTGATGGATATGGCGAACCAGTGTAATGGAATCGTAATCGGGACGGGCGACCTCTCGGAACTCGCTCTCGGATGGGCTACATACAACGGCGATCATATTTCGATGTACGCCATCAACGTCAGTATCCCGAAAACGCTTGTCAAACACCTTGTTTCCCGGGTTGCGGATACTCTGCCCGAAGAAAATGTGAAGAAAATACTTGACAGTATCCTTGACACTCCGATATCTCCGGAATTGCTGCCGGCTGATGAAAACCGTGATATTATTACACAGTCAACGGAAGAGATTGTCGGTCCATACGAACTGCACGACTTTTTCCTGTATTATCTGCTGAGGCTGGGATATTCGCCTTCGAAGATATTTTTTATGGCAAAAATCGCTTTCGAGGGCATTTATGACAATAAAACCATTCTCAAGTGGATGGAGGTATTCTACAAACGATTCTTTGTTCACCAGTTCAAGCGCTCATGTTTACCCGACGGTCCAAAAGTCGGCTCGGTAAATCTTTCTCCCCGTGGAGACTGGAGAATGCCCAGCGATGGAAGTTATTCATTATGGATGGAAAACATAAATCAATTGAAAGCCGGGAATCAGTTTCTGTGAAATGCAGTCTCATTAACATACTGACATGTTGGCATATTTGAGCGTTGCCGGATTATTTTTTTCTCAGTTCTCAAACTTTGATTAAGTTTGCGGCTCGAATTTTTAGATATTTTAGAATCTGATGACACAGGAAGAACTTTTTAAAAAATTGATAGCGCACTGTAAGGAATATGGTTACATTTTCCCTTCGAGCGAAATATACGACGGTCTGGGAGCTGTTTACGACTACGGACAGAACGGAGTTGAGTTGAAAAACAACATCAAGCGATACTGGTGGGAGGCGATGGTAAAGTCGCACGAGAATATTGTCGGTATTGATTCTGCAATTTTCATGCACCCGAAAATCTGGGAAGCATCCGGACACGTGGGCGCATTCAGCGACCCTCTTATCGACAACAAAGACTCGAAAAAACGCTACCGGGCGGACGTCCTGATTGAAGAATATATTGCAAAACTGGAAGAAAAGACAGAAAAGGAAGTCGCAAAGGGAAAGAAGAAATTCGGCGATTCTTTCGACGAAACTCAGTTCCGCGCCACGAATCCCAATGTTCTCCGTACCGCCGGCAAAGTCGAAGAAGTGAAGAACAGGATGAAAAACGCTCTCAATTCAAGCGATTTGAATCAGTTGAGAGACATTATAATCGACTGCGAAATCGCATGTCCCATATCCGGAACGCGAAACTGGACGGAAGTGCGGCAATTCAACCTGATGTTTTCTACGCAAATGGGTTCGGTAAGCAGCGATACAAACCTGATATACCTGCGTCCGGAAACGGCTCAGGGCATATTCGTAAACTTCCTCAACGTCCAGAAAACCGGAAGAATGAAAGTCCCCTTTGGCATTGCTCAAATCGGGAAAGCGTTCAGGAACGAAATAGTCGCCCGTCAGTTCATATTCCGCATGCGCGAATTTGAACAGATGGAAATGCAGTTCTTCGTTCGCCCCGGCGAAGAAATCAAATGGTACGAATACTGGAAAAGCGTGCGCATGGAATGGCATCGTTCCCTGGGCTTTGGAAATGACAGGTACCGTTTCCACGACCACGACAAACTCGCCCATTACGCAAACGCCGCCGCCGACGTCGAGTTTAATTTCCCGTTCGGATTCAAGGAAGTGGAGGGAATACATTCGAGAACGGATTTCGATTTGGGAAACCATCAAAAGTTTTCAGGTAAAAAGATACAGTATTTCGACCCCGACGCCAACGAAAGCTATGTGCCGTACGTAGTCGAGACGTCGATAGGCGTCGACCGAATGGTCTTGCTGGTTCTCTCGGCTTCGTACGCGGAGGAAACTGTCGTCAAGGATAATGGCGAGACAGACGAAAGAGTCGTCCTGCGTATTCCCCCGATACTCGCACCGGTGAAATGCGCAGTATTGCCTTTAGTCAAAAAAGACGGGCTTCCCGAAAAGGCAAAGGAAATCATGAACACATTGAAGTTCGAGTATAACAGCCAGTACGACGAAAAGGACACCATCGGGAAACGCTACCGCCGTCAGGACGCTATCGGCACGCCGTTCTGCATCACTGTCGACAATCAGACGCTTGCCGACGACACTGTTACGATACGCTATCGGGACACAATGGCTCAGGAGCGGGTTTCTGTTGCATCCCTGCCGTCCGTTCTGGACAGGCTGGTAAACATGAAATACCATTTACAGGATTTGGAATTAAAAACTAATAAATATCAATAAATTGAAAATCATTTTTAGACTCTCGTCCGCAATAATCCTACTGTTTTCGAGCTTTGCCTGTCTTGCACAAAAGCCGGACGTCAACGCCGATATGGCGCTGAACAAGTACCGCCGCCTGCTTCATCTCATCAACATGTATTATATCGATACTGTAAATCAGCAGCAAATCGTTGAAAAAGCCATAGTCAACACACTGAAAACCCTTGATCCCCATTCGTACTACATATCCAAAGAGGAATACAGGGCGGCAACCGAGCCTCTGGAAGGAAATTTCGAAGGAATAGGAATCGAATTTAATATTCTGGAAGATACGCTGATCGTGGTATCTCCGGTGTCGGGCGGTCCTTCGGAAAAGGTGGGCTTGATGAGCGGAGACCGCATTATCGCGGTCGAAGGAAAAAGTATAACAAATATAAACCTTACATTCGAAAAAGTACATTCCCTGCTTCGAGGTCCCAAGGGCAGCAAAATATCGATAAACGTAAAGCGCGGCAGCTCGCTGATTGACTTTGAAATCACACGCGATAAAATCCCGATCAACAGCGTTGCCGCCGCATACGAGATAAAACCGGGGCTTGCATATATCAAGCTAAGCCGTTTTGCCAAAAGTACCATTACCGAAATCGAAGAATCTTTCGCCAAATTCAAGGATCCCAAATCGCTGATTCTGGATTTAAGAGGCAACGGCGGAGGATTTATGAACGTGGCAAGCGCTCTGGCTGACCAGTTTTTCGACGCGGGGAAGCTCCTTGTATACACCGAAGGCAGATTTTTCCCCGTCCAAAAGGAAATGTCAAGCGGCAGGGGGCTTTTCAAAAAGGGAAATCTTGCAGTTCTTATTGACGAGGCGTCGGCTTCGGCAAGCGAAATCGTGTCCGGCGCAATTCAGGATCAGGACAGGGGGATTATCATCGGACGGCGTTCTTTCGGGAAGGGTCTGGTGCAGTCCGAGTTTTCGATGGGCGACGGCTCTGCTGTACGTTTAACCATTGCAAGATACCATACTCCTTCGGGGCGCGCAATTCAATCGCCTTACGAAAAGGGAGACGCCGAACAGTACTACAAAAATCACAGTAACAGGTTTATCGCAGAGGCTTTCAGCGCAGACAGCATAGTTTTCCCCGATTCTCTGAAATATAATACTCTGGTCAATAATCGCGTCGTATACGGAGGAGGAGGAATCATGCCCGATATTTATATCCCGCTTGACACTTCGAAATATTCGAAATACAGCGGAGACTTGAACAGGAAAAATGTTGTTTTCCAGTTCGTCTCAAGCTATATGGATAAAAACAGGAAAACGCTCGGCAATAAATACAAAACCGTAGACGCTTTCAAAAAATCCTTTGCCGTAAGCGATGATTTATTCGCCGAAATGACCGCTTTCGGCGAAAAGGAAGGCATCCCGGTCGACGAAGAAGGAATAAAAATATCCGGAAGCCATATCAAACAGTACATGAAAGCGCTCATCGCCCGAGACCTGTTCGATTATTCCGCTTATTCCGTATATTTCATGATAATTAATGAGGGAGACAGCGCTTACGAAAAAGCAATCGAAGCGCTGGATAACTGGGATAAATACAAAAAAGAATATCTT
>JAISDR010000247.1 GCA_031264645.1 Prevotellaceae bacterium
ATTGTTGTAATGCTTGTTTTGCAATTACAAAATTACAACTTTTCGGGCGATTGGTAAACTGTCGCCCGTTTTTGTGGGAGAAGGGGAATCAAATGTTTAGTCGGTCAGTAGTGATTAAAAATATTAAAAATATTAAAAATATTAAAAATATTAAAAATATAAGTATACGACACTTTATTATCCGTTATATCTTATTTATTTTGTCCCTTAGGTCTTAACTATATTTTCGACTATTCCGTGCAGCAATCTTTTACGCGCCTCGATGCTTGCCCATGCTATGTGGGGCGTAAGAATCAGTCGATCCGGATGTTTCACGCCAAGCAATGGACTGTTTGCCGGCAGCGGTTCTTTGGAAAAAACATCGAGGGCGGCGCCTGCAACAGTCCCCGAATCAATAGCTTCGACCAGATCGGCTTCGTTCACTATCGGACCTCTGCCCGTATTGACCAGCAGAGCGGAAGGTTTCATCAGTCTGAATTTTTCAGCATTGAGCAGATTGCGGGTATTCTCGTTCAGGGGAGCGTGGATAAGCACGATGTCCGAAGTTTTCAGCAGTTCGTCGAGTTCCATTCGAGCGTACGGGGCGCTGTTGTTTTTGCCGGAAGTCGAACAGTAAACGACCTCCGCTCCGAAAGCTGTTCCGACTGCGGCGGATTTTTTCCCTATGGCGCCCATTCCGATTATGCCTATCCGCTTGCCGGACAATTCCGAAAACGTATGAGCGTAATTGGTGAATATCATCGACTTTGAATATTCTCCCGATTTAACATAAGCGTCGAAACAGGAAATGTGCATCATCAGGGAGAACAGAATCCCGTAAGTCAGCTGCACCACACTGTCGGTGGAATAAGCTGCGACGTTTTTCACCGCGATGCCTGCCTTTGCCGCCGCCTCGAGATCGATATTGTTCATGCCCGTAGCAGCCACGCATATCAGTTTAAGATTCGGGCAGGCGTCCATGATTTCCGCCGTGATTTTCGTCTTGTTCACGATTGCGATATCCGCTTCTTTCAGGCGGCACAGCACGTTTTCGGGAGAAGTATTGCTGTATTTGACAAAGTTTCCCAGACTTTCGAGTTCCTCAAGACTAATGTCCTGTCCAATGGTTTCAGCATCTAAAAACACTATATTCATACGTCTATGGAAAATAATTCATAATTTATAATTAAGGTCGTGTCCCATTTTCCGGACTTTGGTTGCCAGATAGAATTCATTGTACTTGTTTGCCGGAATTATAAGGGGAACGTTTTCGACCACGGTAAGCCCGTATCCCTCGAGACCTCTCCGTTTCAGCGGGTTATTTGTTATCAGCCGCATTTTCGACACATTGATTTCCCGCAGGATGCTTGCGCCCACTCCGTAATCCCTTTCGTCAGCCTTGAATCCGAGGGCGATATTCGCCTCGACCGTATCCTTGCCCTCTTCCTGCAATTTGTAGGCGTGAATTTTGTTGAACAGACCGATGCCGCGTCCCTCCTGACTGAGGTATACAATGACGCCCTTGCCCTCCTTTTCAATCATCCGCATTGCCTCGTGCAGCTGGGGACCGCAGTCGCAGCGGCACGAACCGAAAATGTCTCCGGTCATGCACGAAGAGTGTACGCGGACAAGTATAGCCTCGCCCGCCTCCCATTCGCCCTTTGTCAGTGCAAGATGCTCGACGCCTCCGTGCAGCTGCTTGAAGACGATAAGCTCGAAATCGCCGAATTCCGTAGGCATCTTCACCTTTGCGCCCCGTTCCACAATGCTTTCGGTTTTCAGGCGGTAGGCGATAAGGTCTTTTATGGCAATGATTTTTATGCCGAACCTTTCGGATATTTTCAGTAAATGCGGGAGGCGCGCCATTGTCCCGTCTTCATTAAGTATCTCGACCAAAGCGCCGCCGGGTTTCAAGCCCGCCATTCTTGTAAGATCGACAACCGCTTCGGTATGTCCCGCCCTTCTCAGCACGCCTTTTTTTCTGGCTTTCAGCGGGAATATATGTCCCGGGCGTCCAAGGTCTTCGGGTTTGGTGGCGGAATCCACGAGTGCGCGTATGGTTTTAGCGCGGTCGCTTGCCGATATTCCTGTCGTACAGCCGTGTCCCAGCAAATCCACGGCAATGGTGAAGGGAGTTTGATGCAGGGCGGTATTTTCGCCGACCATCATTTCCAGTCCCAGTTCTTCGCATCGCGATTCGGGCAGTGGAGCGCACATCAGTCCCCGTCCGTGAGTAATCATGAAATTCACCGTTTCACTCGTTATCTTTTCTGCCGAGACAATGAAGTCGCCTTCATTCTCACGGTCTTCGTCGTCCACCACGATTACGATTTTGCCCTGCCGGATATCTTCCAGGGCTTCGTCTATTGTATTAAGATTTATATCTGCCATTTAAATATTTGTTTGCATCCATATTAATGCTGTTTATATCCTTGAGGATATATTCCAGCTTTTTGAACCGTCTTGTTTTCATTACAATAAGAATCAGGGTATATGGTATTTTCAAAAAGGCATTCGAGTTCAGGAGGAATTGAGGGAAAGTAAATTCCGAAGGCTCAAGCGCTGAAAACTTTTTGATGAAGCTTCTCAGGTTCTCATCATCTATTGAGGCATAAAAGCTTAACAGATAATCGTACAGCGACTTTATTTCCATCAAGTCCTGAGTGTCGTTTATTTTCAGTATGGACTTCCGGCTCTGGAACATCCTGCTCAGTTTATGCGAGTCAAGGTAGCTGTTTATCAGGGATTCCAGACGTTCGGCATTGTTATTGCTTTTCAGCATGGCTTCATCAAGCTGTTCTTTCGACAGCAGTTTGACTTTGTCGAAATCGACGGGAACCATTAGCTGTTTCATCCTGCCGAACAGGGTGTTGAAAAAGCGCTTGTATGCGTCGGGATTGAATATCTGCGAATCGGTATTGGCTTTGTATATCAGGAAAACGGCAATAATGGAAAGTATAAGCGAAGGAAACCATGCTCCGAATACGGGACTCCAGTCGCTGTTGCGTACCATTTTGCCGCACACGGTATCTATTACCCAGTAAATCACGAAAAAGAATATTGAAATCACGACAGGCAAACCCAGGCCTCCTTTCCTGATTATCGCACCCAGCGGCGCGCCGATAAAGAAAAATATGATGCATGTGAACGCAAGCGTGAATTTTCGGTTACGCTCATAATCGATGTTTTTCAGATTTTTTGTTTCTATTTGAATCATCCTCAGTTCGTTTTCCCAGTATCCCCTTATTCTTGCGATATTGCCTTCGACCTGATTCAGACAGTTCATTTTCTCCTGAGCCGTCGAATTAATGTATATGGAATCAATATTATATGACATATTTTTCACTCGACGCCGTAAAGTATCCTGTTTTAAGGAAAGTTTGAAAGCGCTGGTCGAATTAAGTTGTTCCTCATCAAACTTATTGATGGTATTCCGGATTTTTACATGTACGGAATCGGAATCCTTATTGAGTTTATCCATGCTTTTTGCCTCAGGCTTGTCCTTGTACAGGGCTTCGAACGACTGGGATTCTTCTTCTCCCATATCAATGGAAACGGTCTGTTCCTTAAAAAAACGCCGGTGAAAGGGATAAGTGAGCTTGTTCAGGCGATTGGTTTTGGTCAATTCTTCGGCATAGTTCACTCCGTTGATAAGCCTGAACAGTATGTATCTGGAATCCTGTGTCTGCTTGATGTATCCCGTGTCGGCTATGGTTACGGAATAATTTCCTTCCCCGTGCGTATGGTCGTAAATCATCACGCCGATTAAAGCGCCTGTAACAGGGTCTTTATGATTAACCCTTATCCCGAATCTATCGATTCCGTCGTAGAAAATATCCTCGGGGATACTGAGTTCCGGACTCTTTTTCTTTATTTCCATAAGCATGCTCCGTGTTTTCAGAAAGATATATGGCACAAATTCGCTCGACATTATAAAACAGCCAATGGCAACGGCAATAATGGTAAAGTAAAGGGGATACAGTATTTTTCCCAGTGATATTCCCGACGATTTCATTGCCAGCAGCTCATTATTTTCGCCAAGATTGCCCAGCGTCATCAGCGACGCAAGAAGAGTGGACAAAGGCAGGGACATCGGAATAAAGGAAAGCGCCCACCATCCCAAAAGTTCAAGTATTGTGTTCCATGTCAATCCTTTGCCGACCAGATCGTCTATCTGAAGCCACACGAACTGCATCACAAAGATGAATACCACTATAATCAAAGTCAGGAACATCGGTCCCACGTATGATAAAAATATATGTCTGTATAATGTTTTCAATTCTAAATCATATTTACAGGGTGCAAAGTTAAACTAAATTTCCGATTTTGCGATTGTCCCCTGTATTAGACACGTTTTCGGCGAGAAAGGTCTGACGGCGAAATTTGAAGCGTTATGGAAGGAAAATTAATAACGTATAACAATGTGAACTTTCTGGATTGCTTTGTACCTCGCAATGACGGGACAACGATGGTTTGCTTCGGTTTATGATGACGACTGTTGTTATGTCCTGATTAAGCGTCATTTCGCTCTTAGTTGAGGTACGAAACGGTTATTCGCAATGACGAGAATCTTCCTGTCAGAAAATATCCGCCTAATGTGCGACTTACAAAAAGCGTCATTATAAGGAGTTGCGAGGAACGAAGCAAAGCAATCCGGAAAGTTCACACTGTTATATGTTATTAATTTCCCTTTCCTAAGGCTCATTGTATCGAATATTTTGTATTTCCAAATTCCGATTTTGATGCTCCGAGCGAGAAAAACTCCAGAACATGTTCGGAAAACTCCGGAACATGTTCGGAAAACT
>JAISDR010000165.1 GCA_031264645.1 Prevotellaceae bacterium
TCGAACCGACGTCTTTTTTATGGCTTGCCAAAGACAGCTCGCCCTGCAAGTCGATTATTTCCATTAATCGTTTAACTTTCACTTCTTCGGGAACGTCGTCCCTGAACTGTCGGGCAGCCTTTGTATTCGGACGTTCGGAATATTTAAACATGTATGCAAAATCATAGCCCGCCTCCCTCATCAGTGAAAGAGTATCTTCGTGATCTTTCTGCGTTTCTCCGCAAAAACCGGCTATGATATCGGTAGAAATGGCGCAGTCGGGGATGATTTCGCGTATAGTTTCTATCCGCTGCAAATATTCTTCTCTTGTATATTTCCTGTTCATACTCTGCAAAATGGAAGTACTTCCCGACTGAACGGGCAAATGGATATAATTACAGATATTATCGTATTTTGCCATGGTTTTCAAAACATTATCCGTCATATCCTTGGGATGGGAAGTCGAAAACCGTATGCGCATATCCGGCGCCGATTCCGCAACCATCGCCAGCAAATCCGCGAAAGCCACACCGTTCCATGAATACGAATCGACATTCTGTCCCAAAAGAGTAAGCTCCTTATAGCCATTATCCGACAGTTCTTTAAGTTCCCTGAGGATTGTTTCGGAATTTCTGCTGCGTTCGCCCCCTCTGGTGTATGGCACAACACAAAACGCACATACATTGTTGCAGCCTCTCATTATTGAGATAAAAGCGGTTACCCCTGTTTTATCCAGACGTACCGGACTTATATCCGCGTATGTTTCATCCCTCGAGAGCAACACGTTTATTCCTTTTTGTCCCGATTCGGTTTTTTCCACAAGTTTCGGTAATTCGCGATAGGCGTCGGGACCGCTTACAATGTCCACAACATTGTTTTCCAGCAGCGCTTCCTTCAATCTTTCAGCCATGCAGCCAATCACTCCGATACTGACATTCGAGCGTTTTTTCTTCTCCTGTCTGAAATATTCGAGCCTGCCCCAAACCCTCTGTTCCGCATTATCCCTCACCGAACACGTATTTATCAGAATAAGGTTAGCGTCGCCAATATCCTTAGTTACAGAGTATCCCGCTTTCTGCATGATAGCCGCCACAACTTCGCTGTCATTGACATTCATCTGGCATCCGTACGTTTCGATATACAGTTTAGGCTTGTCTTTGTCGAAAACGGGACGGATTGAGCTTATATTTTTTTTATCGAAACCTGCTGTCTGCATATTTTATGTCTGTTTATAAATTGTTTATACCTTAATATATATTGATCCGCAATTTTTTTGCGAGTGCAAAGATAGTAAATTCGAGGATATTATGATTTTTTTGCATGGATTTTTTGCAGATTCGAAATTAAGATTTACCTTTGCCCCCGCAAAATAAGCAACCTCTTACAGTCGTAAAGATTTTGGTAACGTTGCCACATTAAGAAATATACAGGAAAATGGATTTAATAAAAATTGCACAGCAGGCGTTCCTTGGAGAACAGAAACAGTATCCCAATTTCAGAGCAGGAGATACTATAACCGTAACATACAGGATTGTAGAAGGAAATAAAGAACGGTTACAAAAATTTAAAGGAGTGGTTATCCAGCGTAAAGGAACAGGAGTAACCCGGACGTTTACCGTCAGAAAAATGTCGGACAATGTAGGAGTAGAGAGGATTTTTCCGATCAGTTCCCCCTTTATTCAAGCTATCGAAGTGAATAAAGCCGGTAAAGTCCGCAGAGCAAGAATATATTACATGCGTAAACTTACAGGAAAGAAAGCGCGTATAAAAGAGCGTAAAATTTTCGTGAAATAATGAAAGCAGGCTCCGTAGCTTAATTGAATAGAGCATCTGACTACGGATCAGAAGGTTACAGGTTTGAATCCTGTCGGAGTCACGATTAAAATTTAATAAAGAATTATACATAAATGAGAAGAATATCAGTTTTATACACTGGTATTCTTTTTTTCTATCCTATTCTGAAATGCATCACATCGCCGTCCTGAACTGCATAGTCTTTTCCTTCGACACTCATTTTCCCAGCTTCCCTGCAAGCAGCTTCCGAACCGTATGCAACATAGTCTTCATAACGTATTACTTCTGCCCTGATAAAGCTTTTCTCAAAGTCGGAATGTATAATTCCCGCTGCCTGAGGAGCTTTGGTACCCTTCACGTATGTCCATGCACGGACTTCTTTTTCTCCGGCAGTGAGGTAGGTCTCAAGTCCAAGCAATTTGTATGCAGCCTTGATTAATCGTGAAACGCCGGATTCGGGCAATCCCAATTCGGCAAGAAACATTTGGCGTTCTTCGTATGTCTCCAGCTCGGCGATTTCGGATTCTATTTTTGCTGCAACAATAATAATTTCAGCATCTTCACCTTCAATAGACTTTCGTAGCTGTTCGACATATTCATTTCCCGTTACAGCGCTCTTTTCATCTACATTGCATACGTAAAGGACAGGTTTATTGGTCAAAAGAAAAAAATCATCGGCAAGTTTCCTGTCTTCTTTATTGTCCGGAACAAATGTCCTGGCTGATTTTCCCTGAACCAGCACATTCTTATATCCCGACAGGAGTTCGCATATCCGTTTTGCCTGTTTATCACCTGTCTGCGCCTGTTTCTGCGCTTTGGCTATCCGCGCTTCAACAGTCTCCAAATCTTTAATTTGCAGTTCGGTATCTATGATTTCCTTGTCGCGGACAGGATTGACGGAACCGTCAACATGCGTTATATCTCCGTCAAAACAGCGTACAACATGAATTATTGCGTCTGTTTCTCGTATATTTGCAAGAAATTTATTGCCTAAACCTTCGCCCTGACTTGCTCCCTTGACCAAACCGGCAATATCGACAATTTCAACAGTAGTGGGCGTAACTTTACGGGGATTGACAAGTTCGGCAAGCTTGTTCAGCCGCTCGTC
>JAISDR010000186.1 GCA_031264645.1 Prevotellaceae bacterium
CAGTGTCTTGAGAGATTTTTATCGCGAGCTATGCGTCCGTCGTGCAACAGTTTTTCGTACGGGACGAGGCGGTATTTGCTTATATCGGCTTCCGAATCGCGCGACTGGGCGCAATAGGCGCAGTTTTGGGAACAGTTTCCACTTCGGGCATTGGTAAGTATTTGAATCCCCACCGTATTCCCTTTATATTTCTTTCTGATGGCATACACAATGTCAAGAAGTTCCGGAAGATTTTCATCGGGTAAATTAAGTATCTCCATCGCTTCTTCACGTAAAAGAGCCTCTGTTTCAAATGATTTTTGTATAATATTACTCATCTTTATCCTCCATACGAACTTATTATATAGGACAGAAAATCTTGCAGTTTCCTGCTTTTTTCGCCTGTTAAGCTGAGATATATCTCCGCATCTTCAAGAGAAAGATTTTTCTTCTTCCGGAGTTTGTTGTCGAGAAGTTTTATCCAGTGATCGTCGAGATCGTCCGGACTGAGTTTTTTGTCTTCGTCGGGAAATATTTCGGCAAAAACCTGTCTGTTAATCAGCGTATCTATGTGTTTCGAAAAATTGTTGAACACCTTTTTCCTGTCCACTTTGTTTCTCACGGACACTTTGAAATATGAGCACATAAAATCGTCGAAGGAAGAATTTTTCGCCAGAAACTCTAAATATTCAAAACCCTCCTCCGTCTTTTCTAAATTTATGGCGGCGGAATTCGCTATCATTTCCGGCAGATAAAAATAACTTATTTTCGACTCGGCTGTTTTCGTCAAGTCCCTGTATTTTTTACTGGTAAACATATCTTTGTAAAACTCCATAACGTCTTTATTTACATTGTTAAACAAAGCGTTCATACTTGCTTTGAGAGATTCGAAAGCGCCGGACAGGGCTTTTAAATCCTCGTATTTGTCCGGCTCTATACATTTTTGGTAATCGGCTTTTGCCTTTTCAAGCAAGGCAGGAACAAACTTGTCCAGCAAATTAACTCTCAAGACCCTGCCAAGCTCCATAACATCCGATTTTCTCTTGCCGGAAATAAACAGGTTCACCAGAACGCTCTCTGCCGATTCCGATTTCAGCTCAGCCAGAGCTTCATAGGCGACCAGTCTTATGGCTTTATTTTTATCGCCGGCGAACTTGAGCAGCAAGTCTTCGTTTTCGGGATTCCTGCCCAGCGTTTTCACTGCTTCCACCTGCAGGGCTATGGATTTGCCGGCTAAAATCCTGTCGACCATTTCGGGTATTCCGGGATAGTCAAATTTGCATAATATCCTGAATCTGCGGACGTCGCCGGTATTTCCCTCGTAGCTGAAGCCGTTTATTATGCAGGGCGTTATAGGCTTGCCGATAGCGGGAATAACTGTTGTTTCGAGATAATCGGCAAGTTCGGCGTAACGGTCTGACAGGGCGGCGTCCAGCAAAGGATAAATCCTGAAATCGTTGAACTGTCCGTTTTTAAAAGCCGTCTTTATATCGCTTAGCCGCTCTCCTTTCTGCATGGTCAGGGCTTCGATTAAAGGCTTGAGAGCCAGATAGGATTTGTTGGTGTAAACCTGATCCAGCGACAGGACGGGCGTCAATTCCGTTTCCTGCAGACCGGTTTCGGCAGTTTCGCCCTGAGTGTACAGTACGGCATACAGAAGAGTGCTTATTTCCAGCAAACCGACCGAAGAATCGTTGGTTTCTGCATTGAGAAGGCTTTCTATACCTTCGGCAATTTTCTTGAATACAGGAGTTTTCTCTCCAAGTTTATTAAAAACGGACGCCTGTTTCTGCAAACGCGGGTCGTTTTTCGCAAACTTGCTTCCCGCAATAAACAGGCGGTTGATTTCCTGCTGCAAATCGTATAATGGAAGAAATTTCATACCAGTGGATTTTTACTTTATTATTGTCATTTCGTCAATCAGATATTTCGCATCCGCATACTTGTCGATTACAAACAGGGTATATCTTATGTCAAGATTTATACACCTTTGCAGATTTGTTTCGTATGCAATGTCCCCGCTCATGGCTTCCCAGTTGCCGTCGAAAGCCGTACCGATCAGCTCGCCTTTCGCATTAAGCACCGGACTTCCGGAGTTTCCGCCCGTGATATCGCCGCCGAAAATAAAGTTTACCGGCAAGCGTCCGTCTTTCATCGAATATTGACCGAAATTCTTCGTTTCTATAAGCTGTTTCAGTTTTGCCGGCACTTCAAATTCCCAGTTGTCAGGATCTTCCTTTTCCAAAATTCCTGCGGCTGTAGTTACACAGTCGAAATATCCGGCGTCCTGCGGCTCGTAACCCGATATTTTGCCATAAGTCATTCGCATGGTGAAATTTGCATCCGGATAAACAGGACGTACGCCTTCGTACATATCCCGCAGACCGGCTACGTATTTGCGATGTCCTTCCCTGTATTTCAGGGAACTGCCCGCTTCCTTATCCTGAAATTCATTTATCTTCCGCATAACGGAACGGGCAAGTTTTACGGCTATATCGTTTTCCAGCGTCGCTATTGCGGGACTGTTTAAAAATTCATCAACCTTGTCCGCTTTCAGCAGAAACGTTTTCGAAAACAGTTCGTCGGCATATTTTCCGAAATCGCCGGCATATTCATTGTGTATCTCATTGAAAATCTCAGGTCTGTCCTCCTGCGGAACATTGTCGTAAAAAAGTTTAAACATCACCGCCGATATTTTCCTGTCGGTAGGCTGATTGTAGTTTTTGCGAAAATTTTCCATATTCTTTTTATACGTATCTCTCGCGCGCTGAACATCCTCCGTCTTGTTGTCTTTAAGCAAATCGTATAGATGGACGAAGTTGGAAGCAAGCGACACTATTTCGCTTCCCCGCATGACAGTTTCCATAAGATACTGACGCGCATACAGGTTTTTTGCCCGCTCTTTTACCGCCGATTCTATCAGGGGCAGAGCATTGCCGTACAGTTCTTTTCTTCGGGAATCGCCGTCTATCCAGTTCGCAAACCGGGACTCCTGTTCGCGTTTGAGGTCTGTTACTTTCAGTTTTTTCAACGCTTTGTTCATTCCTATCGAGTTTTTCCAATAGTTGCTTGAACCGCTGTATTTTGTGGCATACTGTATTTTTACCTTCGGATCCGCCAGCATGTCTTCCATCATCAATTCCTGACGGATACCTCTGATTTTTATCATATTCGCATTGGAGATTGAGATTCTTTCGTCCACTTCCCAGGAGGTCATGTAACGCTGCGTGCTTCCGGGATATCCCATAATCATCGCAAAATCACCTTCCTTAAAGCCTTTCAAAGATATTGGCAAATGATGCTTTGGTCGCAGAGGCACGTTATTTTCGGAAAAATCTGCCGGATTTCCGTTTGAATCGCCGTATACGCGGAAAATGGAGAAATCGCCGGTGTGACGGGGCCACATCCAGTTGTCGGTATCGGCGCCGAACTTGCCTATCGACGAAGGAGGCGCGCCAACCATCCGCACATCGGAATAGATTTTATAGATAACAAGATAGAAATTGTTTCCTCCAAACATCGACGATACGGACGCCCGGATATACTTAACGCCGTTTTTTGCGTTTTTGGCAATACTGTCCGAGAGTTTCGCTATAATTTCGGAACGTTGTTCTTCCGAAGATATGTCTTTCAATGCAGGGACGATTTGATCTGTAACATCTTCAATGCGTTCAAGAAACTGAACCGACAGTCCGGGAGTGGGCTTTTCTTCGGATTTGTTTTTTGCCCAGAAACCGTCTTTAAGATAATCGTTTTCGACGCTGCTGTGCTGCTGGATAGCGCCGTATCCGCAGTGATGGTTAGTCAGCAGCAACCCCTGGTCGGAGATGATTTCGCCCGTACAGCCGCCTCCGAATATCACAACAGCATCTTTTATGCTTGAAGAGTTTATGCTGTAAATGTCTTTTGCCGACAGTTTGAATCCGGCTTTTTTCATATCCTTGATATTCAACTTTTCGATAAGCGGCAACAGCCACATGCCTTCGTCGGCTCTTGTTTTCGGAATCAAAAGCGCCGAAACAATAAAATACAATAATATCCTTTTCATATAAAAAACTATTAACGTTTTTAAAATCAATGAGAAAATAAGATATCCCCTCATTTTGAACCCCGTAAAGGTAATGCATTTTTT
>JAISDR010000221.1 GCA_031264645.1 Prevotellaceae bacterium
GAAGGTTTTCCGGCAATGACCTGCACGGGCGAAGGTTTTGAAACGACCTCTTCGACAAACGAGTTCCATTCGCCGCACGAGGGACACTTGCCCAGCCACTTCGCCGATTCGTAGCCGCATTGCTGACAGAAATATGCTTTCTTAGTTTTCAACATTTTCCTTTATTTTCTAAAAGCGGTTAAAATACTGTCGAGGCTCAGCAGGTCTGTTATCAGAACCTGCCGCGGTTTGCTGCCTTCGGCGGGACCGACTATTCCCGCAGCCTGCAGCTGATCCATGATCCGTCCCGCCCTGTTGTATCCCAGGGATAATTTCCTCTGTATAAGAGACGTCGAACCGATTTGATTTATGACGACAAGCTTTGCCGAATCTTCGAACATCGAGTCGAGATTTTGCATGTCGATCTGTTTTTCAGCGGTTTTTTCGTCCACATATTCGGGCAAATCGTATGCCGCGCCGTATCCGGGCTGCAGACGTATGAAATCCGTAAGGCGGTCAACTTCGGGAGTATCCACGAAAGCGCCCTGCACGCGAATCAGGTCGGCGCCGCCTGCCGATACAAGCATGTCGCCCTGTCCGATAAGCCGGTTTGCCCCGGGGACGTCGAGTATCGTCCGCGAATCGATCATCGAAGTAACGCGGAAGGCGATGCGCGCCGGGAAGTTCGCTTTTATCAGTCCGGTGATAATGTTCGTTGTAGGTCTCTGCGTTGCAATAATCAGGTGTATTCCGATGGCGCGCGCCAGCTGAGCCAAGCGGGCGATGGGTTCTTCGACTTCCTTTCCGGCAGTCATGATAAGGTCGGCAAACTCGTCGATAACCAGCAGGATATATGGCATATACCTGTGTCCCTTCATGGGATTCAGCCGCCTGTTTACAAACTTTTCATTGTATTCCTTCACGTTCCTGACGCCCGCCATTTTCAGGAGGTCATAACGGTTATCCATTTCCAGACACAGTGATTTTAAAGTGTATACAACCTTTTGCGTGTCGGTTATGATCGGCTCTTCCGTGTCGGGAAGCTTGGCAAGAAAATGCTTTTCGATTTTGTTGTACGGCGTAAGCTCCACTTTTTTGGGATCGACCATAACGATTTTCAACTCCGCGGGATGTTTCTTGTACAGCAGGGAAGTCAGTATGGCGTTAAGTCCCACCGATTTTCCCTGTCCCGTTGCTCCCGCGACAAGCAGGTGCGGCATTTTTGCGAGGTCGAAGGCATATATTTCTCCCAAAATGGTTTTCCCGAGGGCAACCGGCAAATCGAACTTTGACTCCTGAAATTTCGCCGACTTGATGATGGAACGCATGGAAACGGTATCCGGCTTTTCGTTGGGGACTTCGATTCCGACCGTTCCCTTGCCGGGCATCGGGGCGATGATGCGGACTCCGGTAGCCGCAATGCGCAGGGCGATATCGTCCTCAAGCCGCCTTATCTGGGCAATGCGGATGCCTTCTTTCGGGACTATCTCGTAGAGGGTTACGGTGGGACCGACCGTGGCGTAAATTCTCTCGATACCTATTTTATACTGTCCGAGGATTTCCACAATCTTATCCTTGTTTCTCTTCAGTTCGTCGTTATCTATCTTGTCTCCCGTAGTTTTATAATCCTCAAGCAGATCCACGGGCGGACGCTGGTAGCCGGAAAGGTCTTTGGTCGGGTCGTAGAGTTCGCCCGTCAGCGATTCTTCGGGAAGATACTCTTCTTCTATTACTGTAGTACCAAGTTCCAAATTTCTGTCATACGTCGGAATCACCGGCGTCCGTTCCGTGTCCGGATCGTTCCCGTCCCCGGGATTCCTTATCTCCATAATATCATCGTCTTCCGTATACGCTTCATCTTCAAAAGGATTTTCGTCATCCCGAGTTTGCCGGACGTCGCCGTCTTCGGGTATCATGTCTTTTTTCCTGATTTTCTTTTCCTTTTTCGTATTTATAATGAATATCCCTTTCAAAAGACCCGAGAGTTTTTGAGCTGCCATCTTAATAATATTCACGGCTTTCGGAGAAATGGCAAAGGAGTATGTAATTATCAGTACCAGCAAAAACAGTCCCGTACCGATTATCCCGATTTGCGTTTTCAACAGATTGAAGAGAAAAAACCCGAAGCCTCCGCCCAATCCATTCCCGAGCCATTTCCCTGAACTTTCCCCGTGAAACAGAAATGTCAGTGTTACAGACAGCAGGACGGCTCCAAAAACGAGCATCACAAGAATCCTGACAAATTTTTTGACCGGACGCAGGATATGAACGCCGATAATAAAAAGTATCACCGGAATGATTAAAGCGCCTAATCCGAAGTTAATTACGGCTGTTTTAGCTATTTCAAATCCCATTTCGCCCACGTTGCCGTCGCCCGAATGAGACTGTTTCCATTTTAAGAGGTAAATCAGAAACGCCACGAACAAAAACAGACCTGTGGCACAAAATAACAGCCCCCAAATAAATGGCGCCGCTTCTTTTTTCTTTTTTTCATCTGTCTTCTTATTATCCTTATTCTTTGTCATTTTCAATCAAAATTGAGCCCGCAAAGTTAACTATTTTTTTAGTTACGGAATCACTGTAGTCATTATTTCAGTCCATGGACCCTTCACTCCTCTCGTATTTTCATACCGGAGGGCGAACGAGAGCAATTTGCCGCGCTGCTTACCGGTGAATGCCATGCGGAAGGTGGAACGTGTTGAGAATGCGGATTCAACAAGTTGCGCCCAGTCCGTTGCCGGCGCGTCGACTATTGCATATCTTATTTCGTATCCGTGTACGCCTTCGGGTTTTGCCCTGCGTCCGCTTTTCGA
>JAISDR010000229.1 GCA_031264645.1 Prevotellaceae bacterium
TCGCTTGATGCGGCGACGGGAAACATACTGGAAGTCGGTCCGGGGACAGGGGTTCTGACGCAATTCCTGCTTCAACGTCCCGAAAATCTGAAACTGGTGGAGATCGACAGGGAATCAATAGCCTTTTTGAAGAATACATATCCCGAATTTCGGGATTCCAAAACTGTACGGAACAGGGAAATATCATTATATCGGGAAGACTTTCTCGAAATGGAACTTGACAGTCTGTTTGGCGGAAACAGTTTCTCCGTGACAGGAAATTTCCCGTACAACATTTCGTCTCAAATCTTCTTCAAGATTATAAAATATAAGGAAATCATACCCGAACTTGTTGGCATGGTGCAGAAAGAAGTCGCCGAGCGCATGGTCGCCCTTCCGGGGAAAAAGACGTACGGGATTCTTAGCGTACTGTTACAGCGCTGGTACAATATTGAGTATCTGTTTACCGTGGATGAGAACGTATTTATTCCGCCACCGAAAGTCAAGTCGGCAGTTATAAGAATGACGCGCAACGACCGTCAGGACATGCAGTGCAACGAAGAGCTTTTTATCAGGACAGTCAAGACAACCTTTAATCAGCGGCGCAAGACAATCAGAAATTCGATAAAACCCTTGCTGGGAAATAAAACATACGATTGCAGTTTCATGAATTTGCGCCCCGAGCAGCTGACTATTGCACAGTTTATCGACTTCACAAACGAACTGGAGAAAATTTTATGACAAACTCGCTGCTCTGGAAAATAGAAAAAGACAGTTTCCCCCAGTCCTTCCTTTTCGGGACGATACATGTATATGATTCAAACGTTTTCCGGATTCCGGACATACTGTATGAACTGATAGACTCGGCAGACATATACCTGCCCGAGTCCGACAACCGGCAAATATCATACGCAAGCATGCTGGACTGCATCACGGTAAACGAGCCGGGTTATTCCCTGAAAAATTACTTCAGCGACGAAAGTTACGCTAAAATCCTGAGCCTCTCGAATGTTGAGCCGGATATTCTGGACAAATACAAACCGTTTTTTGTCTCTTCCCTGATATTGACAGCCGAAGACATGCCGGGAGATTCCATTGATTATGAACTGCTGAGCCATGCTTCGCGTTCGGGGAAAATTATCCATGAACTCGAAAGCTTCGAAGAGCAGACGAATGCCATTGACAATATCCCGTACAGGGAACAGGCTGAAATAGTCGAAAACAGTCTGCTCCCCTCAAGCGGGAGAAGCGATTTTAACAAACTGATGAACAGCTATAAGGAACAGGACTTACAGGCTTTGAAGGAAAATCTCAAGGAAATGAAGCCCTCCGGAATATTCATCGATTCCATCCAGAAAAACAGGAATACGGACATGAGCAATAAAATTGACGCGCTGATAAGCAGGGGATATTCGCTGTTTGTTGCCGCAGGCGCCCTGCATCTTGTTGATACGGACGGCGTCAAAGGGATAATATCCATTCTCGAAGACAAGGGCTACAGACTGGAAGCCATTAATTTTTCATTCACAGTTTAAAACGTTTTGAGCATGACAGGTTTTTCCAAAGATATTTTTAACTACATATCATCGCACAGTTCGCCGGAAGACAGTCTGTTGCAGGAACTGACGCGGACAACGCACCTTCACGCAATGCAGGCGAGAATGTTGTCGGGGCACATACAGGGAAAGTTTCTTGAGATGATAAGCAAAATGATTTCTCCCTCAAACATTTTGGAGATAGGTACATTTACGGGCTATTCCGCCATTTGTCTGGCTAAGGGATTGACGTCCGCCGGCGTTTTACACACGATAGACGTGGACGACGAATTGCGGTACATTGCAGAAGACTTTATAAGCCGCTCGTCCGCAGGGGATAAAATCAGACTGTACACGGGCGACGCTCTGCAGATTATCCCGCAGATGGACGTCCTGTTCGACCTTGTTTTCATCGACGGCGACAAAAGAGAATACACCGCATATTACAATCTTGCAATCGAAAAGCTGAGAAAAGGCGGTTATATCATTGCCGACAATGTTCTGTGGTCGGGCAAAGTGCTTGAAGATGCAAAATCCAATGACAGGTTCACTATGGAATTACAGTCTTTCAATGATTTCATACAAAACGACGCCCGTGTCGAAAACCTGCTGCTTCCCGTACGCGATGGAATGATGATTATCAGGAAGAGATAAATATGTAGAATAGATGCGAATTTTCCCAAACTTGTCATTCTATTCGCCTTTTTTTACACGCATGGCTTCCTCAAGCGCCGGGATTAATTTGTATTTCACATACATATTACTGCTGTTTATTTCCAGCGCTTTTGAATAATAATCGCTTGCCTGTTCAACCTGTTCTTCCCGTACGGCAATTTGTCCTAAATATGAATAGGCGTCTTCGTGTCCCCAGCTGGGATATGTTTCTTTTTTTACTTTGTATTCTGAAAATAGCAATAACGCTTTCATAAGCTTTCTTTGCACTCGCCCCGTTTTTGAAATGGTCTCCGGACTCCATTGCGCCTCTACTGTAACCGGCGCTTTTTTTGAAACTGTTTAAATACTTTTTCATGATAAATTTATTTAATTGTTATAACTATCCCGCGGAGGGCAAGAATGAAATAATGTTTTATCATGTGTTTTAATTTTCTGCTAATCGGCGGCAAAGATAACAATAGAAAAATTTCGCGTACTTTTGCACTGTTAATTTAGCAGGCGATAGATGAAGATTCTGATTATTGAGGACGAGTACCAGTTGTTGAAAACGATAGAAGAATTTCTATTGTCGGAAAAGTATATTGTGGAGAAAGCTACTGATTATTATTCTGCTGTTGAAAAAGTGATGATATACGATTATGACTGCATCCTGCTGGACATTTCACTGCCCGGAGGCAGCGGCTTGAAGATTCTTGACGAAATGAAAAAGGAAGGAAAAACCGGCAATATCATCATTATTTCTGCTAAAAATTCGCTCGAAGACAAGATTTCCGGTTTGGATTCCGGCGCGGACGATTATCTCACAAAACCTTTCCACGTCCTGGAACTGCACGCGCGGATTAAGGCGGTGCTGCGGCGAAAACAGATGGATGGCAAACAGACTGTCGCGCTCGGAGATTTGTCGGTCGATTTCGTGCAGCGACAGGTTCTTGTAAACAACAGACTGCTTAAACTCAACCGGAAAGAGTTTGACATGCTTAGTTTTTTCATAATAAACAAAAACCGCCTGATTACCAAGGAGGCTTTGGCGGAACATGTCTGGGGCGACGACATGGATTTGGCGGACAGTTTTGACTTTGTATATTCGCAAGTCAAAAACCTGCGCAAGAAACTGAAAAGCGCCGGCTCGGAAATAATCTTCGAAAACGTGTACGGAACAGGCTATATATTGAGGGTATGAAACTGATAAATCATTTGATATTACGGATAAGCATTGTTTTTACGGCAGTGATGCTTTTTTGGTCTGCAATCTGTTTTTTTCTGCAAATGAAAGAAATACACGACGGCAACGATGAGGGACTGACTAATCTGAAACAGGAATTTATTGCCAAAGCCAACAGCAGTCCGAAGTTTGCAGAAACGCTCGAGATGCATAATCCGCTAAACATCATTATCGAGGAAATCGCGTATGAAGAAGCGGCAGGCATTGTGGAAAACTTTACGACAGGCAAAATTTATTTCGCTACCGAAGAGGAAAAGGAAGAAGTGCGCATGCTTACCACCGCTTTCCGCTGCGAACAGAACGGAAAATATTACCGCCTGCAGTTTTTCACTTCCACTGTCGAAAGCAATGACCTGCTTGAAAATATACTTTGCCTGCTTTTAGGACTTTGGATAACGCTCTCGTTAACGATATTCGTTGCCGGAAAAATCATCATTGCCGGGGCTAACCGACCTTTCTACAATTTGCTGGACGAACTGAAAAAATTCCGCCTCGACAACAGCCGGATGATTGACTTTACTCAAACTGACGTCAGGGAATATGCGCAGTTGAACGAATCGGTGCGCGAAGTTCTGGAAGAAAACATCAATACCTTTACCGGACAGAAAATCTTCATCGAGAATATTTCTCACGAACTGCAAACTCCTCTGAGCATTGTCATTGCCAAACTGGAACTGCTGATTGAAAAGTATCGCGACAACAGGGATTATGCCAGGGAAATTGCCGGCGTGTTAAATATTCTCAACAGGATGAAACGCCTTAATTCAAACCTGCTGCTGCTTTCGAAAATCAAGAACAGGCAGTTCCCGGAAGTTTCGTCCGTAAATCTGCGTAATACGCTGAAACTGGCGCTCGATAATTTCGAAGACCTTGTTAATTATAAGGAAATCACGGTGGAAGAATCCGGCGAGGCTTCGCCCTCGATGCAGATGAATGAAGACCTGGCGTATATTATGTTTAGCAACCTGATAAAAAATGCTGTTGCGCATAACCGCAAGGGAGGCGAAATCGTAATCCGCTACGCTTCCGATTCGATAGAGATAGCCAACAGCGGAAATGCAGGCGCAGTCGACGTTTTCGAGCGCTACCGGAATGTTCCCGCTGATGAAACATCTTCGGGACTTGGACTTTCCATTGTCAAATCCATTACCGAACTGTACGGGATTGAGCTTGATTACCGGTACGATAAATATCATGTTTTCACTTTGCATCTTAAATAATTCAAATAATTCCAGATTCTTTCCAGAATTAACATGTAGCTTTGCATCAACAATTATATTTAATTACAATTTAAAAAAGAAGTTAAAATGAGATTAATCAGAGTTTCAGCAGCAGCGGCAGGCTTGTTTTTCCTTGTACAGACAGCTTTTGCCCAGGCTAATCCGGCAATTTCAAATGAATATTCCAACGAGGAAATTGTCAGGATGATTAAAAAGTACAAAAGCGTTCATTCGCGCGACGCCGTTCCGTCGGCAACGCTTCATCAAAAGTTTCAAGCCGATTTTCCGAAAGCGCGCGATGTGGAATGGGAAAGCAACGGAGAAGTTTACGAAGTCGAATTCGAGCTGAAGTCCGGAGACTGCAAGGCTTACTATGATGCAAAGGGAAATTTGCTGATGCATGTTCAGGAAATTTACCGTTCGGAATTGCCCGCCGTCGTCAAAAATGCCGCCGAAAACAAATATCCGAAATACAAGTTCGAGGATATTGAAAAGATACGGCGGGGAAGCGAGGTCTTCTACAAAATCGAAATGGAACGCAAATCGTCCGATATGGAAGTCAAACTCCTGATAGGAGATGACGGCGCAATACTGAAAGAATCATTTGATTATTAAAATTTAAATTACAGGAATAAAATGAAAGGAACAGCACGTTTAACGATGTTTTTGGCGCTTATGACTGCATTTTGCTCATGCGAAAAGGAAGAAATAATTACGGAAACGGAACTTCCTGCAACAAGCCGCGAGTTTGTCAGGACTCATTTTCCCGATGCAGGGATAAGTCTTATTATCAGGGAAACAGAGACGTTTTCTTCCGACTATACCGTTTATCTGACCAACGGTTTTGAAATCGATTTTACAAAATCGGGCGACTGGGACGATGTGGACGGAAAATATACGGCAATACCCGAAAGTATTCTGAACTTATTGCCGCAGGGAATACCGGAATATGTGAAAAATACACTGAAAGACTGCCATATTGTCGAAGTGAATAAGGAACATTACGGATACGAAATCGAATTGTCCAACAGAATGGAACTGAAATTCAATTCAAAAGGAGAATTTATTCGTATTGACGACTAATT
>JAISDR010000054.1 GCA_031264645.1 Prevotellaceae bacterium
CATTAATTAAAATTTCTCCAATTTCGGGAAAAATAACTAACTTAGCGCGCGTTTTAAGCGAGAATAAAAGGTTCCAAACCGTGCATAAGGTTTTGGATAATAAATATTTATAATGGAAGATAATAACGTAAGAATTATTAAAATTAACATCGAGGAGGAGATGAAAACAGCCTACATTGATTATTCGATGTCGGTAATTGTTTCAAGAGCTTTGCCCGATGTGAGAGACGGATTGAAGCCCGTTCACAGAAGAGTGTTATTTGGAATGTCGGAATTGGGGGTCGTCTCCAACAAGCCTCATAAAAAGTCGGCGCGTATCGTGGGTGAAGTGCTTGGTAAATATCATCCGCACGGCGATTCGTCGGTATACGATGCAATGGTTCGTTTGGCGCAACCCTGGAGCATGCGATACATGCTGGTCGACGGGCAGGGAAACTTCGGCTCTATCGACGGCGATTCTCCTGCTGCCATGCGTTATACGGAAGCCCGTATGAGGAAGATAGCGGAAGAAATGCTGGCTGATATAGACAAAAATACGGTGGATTTTCAGCTGAACTTTGACGATTCACTGGAAGAGCCTTCTGTTTTGCCCGCCAAAGTCCCGATGCTGCTGGTAAACGGAACCTCGGGAATAGCTGTAGGAATGGCAACCAACATGCCCCCGCACAATCTCAGGGAAATCTGCGACGCCGTTACTGCATACATCAACAACAACGAAATAAGCGTTGAAGAACTGATGCACTACGTGAAAGGTCCCGATTTTCCCACAGGCGGCACTATCTATGGAATACAGGGAATTAAGGACGCATACGAAACCGGACGCGGACGAATAGTTGTCAGGGCGAAAACAGATATCGAAGTGTCCGACAAGGGACGGGAAACTATCGTTATCACGGAAATACCGTATCAGGTAAACAAAAGAACCCTGATTGAAACCATCGCCGAGCTTGTCAATGAGAAAAAGATAGAAGGTATTTCGTACGTTAACGACGAAAGCGACCGCCAGGGCATGCGTATAATCGTGAAAATAAAGTATGAGGCGGTGGCAAATGTTGTCCTCAACAATCTTTTCAAGCATACTCAGCTTCAGTCGAGTTTTCCGGTAAACAATATCGCGCTTGTCGCCGGTCGCCCGAGGCAGCTCAATCTACGGCAGCTGATTAAATATTATGTGCGGCATCGACACGAGGTTGTAGTCAGACGGACGCAGTTCGAACTCGAACAGGCTGAAAAGCGCGCCCATATACTTGAAGGATTACTGATTGCGCTGGATAATCTCGACGAGGTAATCGCTATCATCCGGGCTTCGAAAACTCCGGACGAAGCGCGTACCGAACTCATGTCCAGATTCAATCTCTCCGAAGCCCAGTCGTCTGCAATCATCGAAATGCGTTTGAGGCAGCTGACCGGTCTGGAAAGAGACAAAATCAAGGACGAACATAAGGAACTCATGCTACTGATCGACAAGTTAAAAGCGATACTTGCCGACGAAAATCTGCAGATGCAGATAATCAAGGACGAGCTTGCCGACGTAAAGGCAAAATATGGAGACGAACGCCGTACGGACATCGTTCTTACTGCCGAAGAATTTAATCCCGAAGATTTTTACGCCGACGAAGACGTCATTATAACAATCTCGCGCCTGGGATATATCAAGCGCACTCCGCTCAACGAGTACCGTCTGCAAAGCAGGGGAGGAATAGGCTCGAAGGGAAGCACTACAAGAGACGACGATTTTATCGAGCATATTTACGTAGCCAACATGCACAGCACCATGCTGTTCTTTACCAAAAAAGGTCGCTGTTACTGGCTGAAGGTTTACGAAGTTCCCGAAGGTTCCAAGACTTCCAAGGGTCGTGCGATACAGAATGTTATCAATATCGAACCCGAAGACAAGGTGATGGCGTATATCAACGTCAAAACGCTTGCCGACGAAGAGTATATCAACAATAACTACATCGTACTGTGTACAAAACGGGCGACGGTCAAGAAAACGCGCCTTGCGGAATATTCCCATCCGCGTGTTACGGGCGTCAATGCCATCACTATCAGGGATAACGACGAGCTTCTGGAAGCCAGCCTGACCAATGGCTCAAACGAAATTATCATGGCGGCAAGGGAAGGTAAAGCAGTAAGATTCAACGAATCCGACGTTCGACCGATTGGACGTACGGGAGCAGGCGTGCGCGGAATGACAATCGACGAAAACGACGAGGTGATTGGCATGGTTTGCGCTCAGAATCAGAATGCCCAGATACTGGTCGTTTCCGAAAACGGTTACGGAAAACGCTCGGAACTGGACGATTACCGTATGACAAAACGTGGAGGCAAAGGTGTGAAAACTTTGAACATCACGGATAAGACGGGAAAACTGATCGCAATAAAGAATGTTACCGACGAAAACGACCTCATGATTATCAACAAGTCCGGCTTGACAATCCGTTCGGCTGTTTCGGAAATAAGCCTCCTGAAAAGAGCGACACAGGGCGTGAGGTTAATCAAATTGAGGGAAAAGGACTCGATTGCCGCCGTCATACAGGTCAGCAAAAGCGAGGACAAACCCGACGAAAACGTCAGTGACGCGCCGGTTGCAGACGCCGGCGGGACAGACGTAACAAACGGGACAGAAACGGTAAACGAATAAATTGTATCATGAAAAGGTTTTTAATTGCGGCATTTTTGATTGTATATGTGAATATTGCATTTCCTCAAAAGTTTGAAAAGAGAATTGCTTCAAGTAACAGCGACATCGAAAATCTGAAAAAGGGAGCCAGTCCCAAAACATGGATTGCAAGAGGAAAATTGTTCTACGAGATAGCGAACGAGCCTGTTTTGAATTTAATGGCGGGGATGAGCGAAAGCGCGTATAAGGTTGCCATACAGGGCGAACCGGTAAGCGAAGCGACGGAAACCATAGACAGAAAAACGTATAAGGTGCATACCCTGTCAAACAGAAAAATGTACCTGGCGTCGGAAATGCTGATGTTTTGGGATGTGCTCAAATACGAAGTCCCCGACCCGATGCGGAAATCGTACGAGGCTTATCAAAGAGCAAAAATCCTTGACAAAAACGGTAAAAACTCAAAGAAGATAACGGCAGACCTGAGCCTGCTGGCGACACTGTCCAAAAGCGAGGCGTTCAACAAGTACTATGCCGGTAAACTTTCCGAATCGGTCGAGCTGTTCAAGCTGTCAATAGACTGTTCGTCCGATCCTTTAATCGGAGAAACGGATTCTTTGGGCTATTATTTTGTGGGCGTTATTTCGAGCGATATCGGTAAGGATTCCATTGCCGAAACATATCTGCGCAAAGCGATAAGTCTGGGCTATACCGAAAAAGGCGACGCATACGCATATCTCGGAAAGGTGTTGACAAATCTTGAGCGGACAAAGGAAGCCGGAGAAATTCTGGAAAAGGGTTTTTCTAAAAATCCTGACAACCAGCAATTGATATTCTCCCTGATCAATAACTACATGGCTGCCGGAAAAGACCCGAAAGATATTCTCCCGCTGATAAAAAAAGCCCAAAAGGCGGAACCAAATAATCCGGGATTATATACCGTCGAAGGACAGCTGTACGAAAAAATAGACGAGCTGGATACTGCTGTCGAATGTTTTAAACAGGCTGTAGACGTCGATCCCGACTATTTTTACGGCTATTCGGCTTTGGGACTGCTGTATTTCAACTCGGGAGCAAAATACACCGAAGAGGCTGTAGTGGAGAAAGATAATGCGGAGTATGAGAGATTGCTTAATCTTTCCGACGACCAGCTTGTCATGGCGCTACCCTTCCTCGAAAAGGCGTTCGACTTGTCCAAAGACAATATGACGCTCGCTCGACCGATAATCCAGGCATTGAGAGATATTAATTTCCGCTTCCGTTACAAAGGCGATTCTTTTAAGGAAAATACTGAGAAATATTCGAAACTTTTGGAGAAATAAAAAATGAAAAAGGTATTATTTTTAATCGTTTTATTTCTCGCGGCATTCGATGCTAAATCGGAGGATACTGTAAAAATCAAGTCGAAAGTAAAAGAAGTTACGATTTTCTTTTCGGGGGCGGAGATCGTCCATGAAACCGAATCAAAACTGGAAAAGGGCGCAAACATGCTTGTTATTCAGGGTTTAAGTCCGAATATTGATATGAACAGCATCAGGATCAGGGCAAATAACGGCGTACTGGTATCGTCCTTTGAATACATGGTCGAATCTGTTGAAAACAATGAAGAAATCGCAAAACTGCAGGATACGCTGGATAAATATCAGGCAGA
>JAISDR010000112.1 GCA_031264645.1 Prevotellaceae bacterium
AAGAGATTGCCGTTCTCCCGATTTCAGCTATTTTCTGATAGATGAAAGTATGGGAGGCGATTCTAAAAAAGTAAGGGATTTCAATGTGTACAGAAACGATTTCAAAGAATATTTGACAAAAAATTTGCAGAGACTGTTCGACTTTAATGAACCGTTTACACAAACGGAACACAGTAAAACATGTGCAAGTTGTACATTCAATAAGATTTGTAATTTGGATAATTGAAATGTCCTGCGATTTATCGAATTTAAAAACATCTGGAAATAAGAAATATACAGGGTATTTTGTTTACACGTTTGTCAGGTTCGAAAATTTCATCTAAGTTTGCGCTCAAAATAATAAAAATATATATAATGATTATTGACGAAACATTAAGTTACAAAGTAAAAGACATTACGCTTGCCGATTGGGGGCGTAAAGAAATAGAAATCGCTGAAAAAGAGATGCCGGGACTGATGAGCATCCGTAAAAAGTACTCTGCCGGAAAACCTCTGGCTGGAGCGCGCATTACCGGCTCGCTGCACATGACCATACAAACGGCTGTGCTGATAGAAACACTGGTCGAACTTGGAGCCGACGTTCGCTGGGCAAGCTGCAATATTTTTTCGACGCAAGACCATGCAGCCGCGGCGATTGCCGAAGCCGGAATACCGGTGTTCGCATGGAAAGGCGAAACCCTCGAAGAATACTGGTGGTGTACGGCTATGGCTCTCTCGTTTCGCGGAGGAAAAGGTCCGAACCTGATTGTTGACGACGGCGGAGACGCTACTCTCCTTATTCACAAGGGATATAAAGCCGAAAAAGATGCTTCGGTACTTGAGGTAAAGCCTTCGAGCAGGGAAGAAGCAGTTATTCTTGATTTGCTGAAAAACATACTGTTAAGCGATAATAACAAATGGCGTCGCACAGTCGATGAATGGAAAGGCGTTTCCGAAGAAACTACAACCGGAGTGCATCGCCTGTACCAGATGAAGGAACAGGGCGAATTGCTGATTCCTGCAATAAACGTAAACGATTCGGTTACAAAGAGCAAGTTCGACAACCTGTACGGCTGTCGCGAATCGCTGGCTGACGGCATCAAACGCGCTACGGACGTGATGATTGCAGGGAAAGTTGTTGTTGTCTGCGGATATGGGGACGTCGGGAAAGGCTGCGCACGTTCGATGGCTTCGTACGGCGCGCGCGTCATTGTAACAGAAATCGATCCGATCTGCGCGCTTCAGGCTGCTATGGAAGGATTTGAAGTTAAGACTGTTGAAGATACCCTGCACGAAGGAAACATATACGTTACAACCACTGGAAACAGGGACGTCATCACTCTTGAACACCTGCAAAACATGAAAGACCAGACTATTGTCTGCAATATCGGTCATTTCGACAACGAAATTCAGGTAGAAAGGCTCGAAAAAGCTGCTAAAAAGCTTAATATCAAGCCGCAGGTGGATAAATTTGTTTTCGAGGACGGACATTCCATTTTCCTGCTGGCAGAAGGACGGCTTGTAAATCTTGGATGCGCCACCGGACACCCTTCGTTTGTAATGAGTAACTCGTTCAGCAACCAGACGCTCGCCCAAATCGAACTGTGGAAAAACGAACTGGCAGTAGACGTTTACCGTTTGCCGAAAAAATTGGACGAAGAAGTTGCCCGCCTGCATCTTGAACAGCTTGGAGTTCACCTGACAAAACTGACAAAAGCTCAGGCTGACTATATCGGCGTAAGCCAGGACGGTCCTTACAAGGCAGACCATTACAGATATTAAAATACAGTAATCATGAGAAGAATAGGTAAAATTCTCCTCACACTGAATCTGTTTACAGTTTTGTTATGCAGCCGTGCAAAAGCAGATGAGGGGATGTGGATTCCGATGTTGTTGAAATACAATATTGAAGACATGCAGAAAAAAGGATTTCGCCTCACTGAAGAAGATTTGTACAGCATCAATAATTCGAGTTTGAAAGATGCGATAGTAAATATACGCGGCTGTACGGGCGAAATAGTGTCGGACAGGGGGCTTATGCTGACTAATCATCATTGCGGACTGAATCAGATTCAATATCATAGCTCTGTAGAGAACGATTATCTCCGAAACGGATTTTGGGCGGATTCTCCGGACGAAGAACTTCCTTCGCCGAACATGGAGGCAAGGATAGTTGTCCGGATTGACGACCTTACATCCGAAATTTTGGGGAAATTAAGCGAAAACATCGACGAAAGTGAAAGAACGCGACAGATAGATTCGTTAAAAGAACAAATAATCAGTGGCTTGGAACTGGAAAACAAACTGTATGCATATTCCATTTCCGAGATGTTTGGCGGAAACATGTTTCTCCTGTTCACTTACGAAGTGTTTAAGGATGTGCGCTTAGTGGGCGCTCCGCCGTCGGATATAGGCAAATTCGGTCACGAAACCGACAACTGGATCTGGCCCCGGCATACGGGCGATTTTTGCATGTTCCGGATATATGCGGACAGGGACAACAAGCCGGCGACATATTCAAGCGACAATGTGCCGTATCGTCCAAAGTATCACTTCAAAATATCGCTGGATGGGGTAGGGGAGGGCGATTTTACTTTTATCTATGGTTTCCCCGGTCGGACAAACGAATATGTGCCCTCGTACGCTCTCGAAAATGTAGTAAATGAGACAAATCCGCGTCGCATCGGATTTCGCACCATCAGGCTAAACCTGATGAAAGAGTTCATGGATCAGGATGATAATGTCAGGATACAGTATACTGCCAAGCGCGCTTCGGTTGCCAATTCGTGGAAAAGATGGCAGGGCGAATCGCTGGGACTGGGACGTCTGGACGCCGTCGGCAAAAAGAAGGAGTTTGAACGCCGGTTTGCCGGCTGGCTTAATGAAAACGACGTAAGCAAAAAACGCTATGGACATTTGCTGCCCGAATTTCAACAGCTGTATTCCGAAATTATTCCATACAACAAAATGCTTGATTACTACAATGAAGCCCTGATGGCGGTGGAAATATTTACTCCCATTGCGTCATTCTATTCGCTGATTTCCATGTATGAAAAGGGAATGAAGGATTCGACGGACTACATGTCGAAACAGAAGGAATTGAAAGCCGCTCTGGAACTGTTCTACAAAAACTATCATCTTCCATACGATGTGAAACTGTTTGAAACGATTATCAAAGAGTTTGAGAATAATGTGATTCCTGCAGACGCCGACATGAAAGCTCTTTTCGCCGAATGTCCGTTTTCGAACATGCTGCTGACAATGGATTTGATTGATTTGGACGATGATAAAGCGAAGGCAATAAAAAGCGATGCCATGTATCGTTTTTATTCTTCGGTGTTTGAGGAATATGACAAAATACAGCCGGATTTGAAGCGTATAAACGGGAGACTGGCTGTCTTGCAGCGCGAATATATTGCCGCTGTCATGAAAATGGATTCCGGCAGAATCTTTTATCCCGACGCAAATTCCACTCTTCGCGTCGCTTACGGGAAGGTCGCAGGATTCAGACCAGTAGACGGCGTCATATATGACTATTATACAACGCTTGACGGCGTCATGGAGAAAAACAGTCTCGGGAATAAAGATTATCAGGTACCCGAACGCCTTATAACTCTCTGGAAAAACAGGGATTACGGACGCTATGCCCGTAAAGACGGAACAATGCCCGTAGCGTTTATCGCAACAAACCACACAACCGGCGGGAACTCCGGAAGTCCTCTGCTAAACGCCAAAGGAGAGCTTGTTGGCTTGAATTTCGACCGCTGCTGGGAAAGTACGATGAGCGATTATATGTTCGACCCCGACTATTGCCGAAATATTTCCGTGGATATACGCTATGTGCTGTTCATAATAGA
>JAISDR010000127.1 GCA_031264645.1 Prevotellaceae bacterium
ACCCCATAATCATCCTGAAAAACCAGGACAGGAGAACTAATATCAGTATAAAAATTAATAAATATTTCATCTTAACATTTCCTAAATATAATATAATACAACAACATAACACATAATCACTATACCAAAATCCATGCGCAAATGCGGCTCAAATTTAATCAAAATTGTCCGAACCCGGAAATTTTATCTGTCAGCTGGTGTATTGACTGCGTCGAACTTCGTTTCCAAAATGTCGGCTATAGCTTAAATCGTTTTGGCTATAGCTATTAATTGATAAAAACGACATTTTGAAAATGAAGTTTGATGTAGTCGATGTACCCATTTTGACGGATAACTTTGGATGTATGGATTTTTTTGTAAATTCGCGCCGTAAAAATGATTAATAAATATAAATATTTTGAATATGAAATCAATATTGGATAATCGCCCTTTGCTTGCCGAAAAAGTTGCGGAAGTAGCGGAAGTTGCCGGATATTTATGGCAGAAGGGATGGGCGGAAAGGAATGGCGGAAACATTACCGTCAATATAACTGCCCTGGCAGACGAAGAGATAAGAAATATGCAGGCTATAAGCGATATAACGCCGATAGGCAGAACAATGCCGCATTTGAAGGGCTGTTACTTTTTCTGCAAGGGAACAAACAAACGGATGCGCGATTTGGCGCGCAAACCGATGGAAAATGCTTCGGTAATCCGTATTTTGGACGATTGCAGCAATTATGTGATTATTGCCGACAATCCTGTGAAACCGACTTCGGAACTCGCGTCCCATTTGCTGATGCACAACTATATGACAGGCAAAGGCTCGAATTATAAGGCAGTCCTGCATACCCATCCTATTGATTTGGTTGCGATGACTCATAATTCCATATTTTTGGAAAAAGACATACTGACATATCTTTTGTGGAGCATGATTCCCGAGACAAGAGCTTTTTGTCCTAAAGGCTTGGGTATTATCCCTTATGAAATGCCAAGCTCTTTTGATCTGGCTGATGCGACAGTCAGGGAACTGGAAGAATATGACGTCGTTATGTGGGAAAAACACGGTATATGCGCAGTCAGCGAAAATATTACCGAAGCTTTCGATATGGTTGACACGCTTTCGAAATCGGCTCAAATATATCTTACAGCCAAGCAAATGGGTTTCGAGCCTGATGGAATGTCGCTGATGCAAATGGAAGAGATTAGAATTGCGTTTAATTTGCCGAAATAGACATTCTTTATTTTGTCCAGCTTTCGACAGCTATTTCTATCTGTTCCTTGGGCAGGGACGATTTAAATTCCAGAATAATTTCCTTTGAATCTCCCGGCATAAGCGTTACATAGTTATCGGAATAATGCACCGGCAAGATTCGTTTGCCGGAATTTTTATCGAATACTTTTATCCGGTTGAAGAAGGATATATTTTTATCGGAACGGATACTGAGCGTACTGGTATAATTATCATCTGTCTGCTGTAAAGACGTTTTTATAACGGGACTTGTCTTCGGCAAATTGGCAAGAGCAGTATAATCATTCGGCTTGGTCGAGAGCCAGTAGACATTGTCCGTTATAAACTTATCCTTTTCATGCAGAGTAAGTTTAAGAAAATAAACGCCTTCTACTCCTTCGGGTTTGGGAATACTGAACAGGCGTTTGACACTGTTAGCTGCCATAGCTGTCGATTCTTCCTTTTCGAAAATAACCGCGCCATCCGGTTTATACAGCCGGGCTTTTACAGTAACATCATGATCAGCCAGTTCCGTATTGATCAGCTCAATCTGTTTCGTTACAATATTATATTGTGGATGCAGAGATTCGCAACCCTTTTTTGTACCGTAGAATGAAGCGTTTACGTCCAGAAACCAGTCATACATCTGACCTCGGAGAGACGTCCATGGATTTTGCGTTTTCCATATTAAAATACCTGTATACCATTCCCACAGATGTGAAGCCCAGCCTTCCATAAAACTGCGGTACTGATCATAGTTCACCGCCTGCGCATACTTGCAGTAATCTTCTATAGTCCTGACTTCTCCGTATCGTTCGAGATGATCGCCATAGCCGAGGTCTCTGTGATATTGCCATACATTGTCTACACGTCTGCCACGCGGCAAACGTGATAATTCCTTCTCCGTCATCATTTCGCGCATACTCTCCACTTCCGGCGAGCCTACCGAACCCGCTTCCGGATTGAAAGGAAAAGAGCGGTAAGTAAAAAACCATTCCGGCTCCTGAATATTATACGGACCATCGCCTTGCTTTCCAATAAAAACGGAATCGGTTGAATAGCTTGCGAAAAGCCTTTCCGGATCAAGACGGGGAAAAACATCCTTCTTTAGCTTTTCGTCAATGTCCCTGGCAAGAGGCCATTCGTTTGCGCCGCACCATAAGCAAAGGCTCGGATGATTGCGGATCATCTTGACCTGATCTTCCACCGAGGCAATAAAAAGATCGTGATTGTCGGGATATTCCCAGCGTCGTGCGCGGGAATCCAGTTTGGTCGGGTCTTCCCATGCGCCGTTACAGTCTCCGCTTCCCCATAAATCCTGAAAAACAAGAATGCCATATTCGTCGCAGGCATCGTAAAATTCGGGACGCTCCAGCAAGGCTCCGCCCCATACGCGAATCATGCGCAGATTCATCTCCGCATGATACCGGACTTCAGTTCTGTAACGTGCGGGAGACAGGCGAAGCAGCCAGTCCGAAGCGATATAGTTTCCACCTGTCATATAAACAGGCTGTCCGTTGACATGGAATTTGCGACCTCCCGAAGGCTGCGAAAGTTCCGAGTGAATCTCGCGGATACCGTAGCGCAAGCTGTGGCTGTCGCTTAGTTTGCCGTCGATTTCGAAATAAATGCGCATGTCATACAGTTCGGGTTTGCCGACGCCGTTGGGCCACCATAGACGCGGCTGCTTTACAGTCAAATCCTTAAATGACACCAGTTTCTTTTCGTATGGAGACAGAGTCAGGGTTTGCGTCAGTTTATTGCCGTTTGTTTCGCATACCAGCGTTCCCGTCTGCAAATTTGCCGAGGTGTTTTCAATCTCTACCGAGGTTTTCACAAAAGCGTCTTTTTGAGAACCCTCCGGAATACGAACGCCGGGAACTTTTGTTACCACGTATGGATGCAGGACTTTGACGTCGCCCGTAGCCGTAATGGAGACTTCATCCCAGATACCTGTATTCCTGTCGCGTACAGGCTGTATCCAGTCCCAGCCGGGAGTATATTGCATGGTAACGTTACGGGCAATCTGCGCGTCGCCGCCCTGTCCTCCATTCGGATTTCCGGGATAGTCGGGCGGATAAACAATCACTGCAAGTAAATTGCTCCCGTTTGCTTTCAGGTAAGGCGTAATATTGAAACTCTTTCGCAGGAACATTCCCTCGTGAGTAGTGTTGCTCAGTCGTTTCCCGTTGAGAAAGATATCCGCTTTATAATTTATGCCGCGGAAGTTAAGCCAAAACTGTTTCCCTTCCTGCCATTGCTCTATCTCGAACGGACGAACAAACCAGAAAGTATAAAACTCGTTTCCCGTTTCATAAATGTCCGGAATAAGATTATTGTTCATGCTAAATTCCGGCGCAGGAAAGTAATTGTTTTCCAGCAAGGTCGTCAATACCGTACCCGGAACCCGCGCATTTATCCATCCCGAAGAGTTAAATCGGGAAGAACTCAGAATATTGCCGTCAATCTTGATTTCATTTGCCCGTCGAGCGTACCATCCGCTGTTAAGCAAGGTTTTTTCTCCCGCATCGGGTAATTGCACTGATTGCGAATGAAGCTGAGAGACATACGTAAACAGGCTTAAACTTATAATACACAAAATTTTTCTCATATAAATAATATTCTAATCGTTGTCGCTTTTAGCTCTTGCCAATTGTTTCTTTAATTCTTCTATTATTTTATCTTTTTTTTCAAGCGACTTATCTTTTTCTTCGAGCGATTTGTCTTTTTCTTCAAGCGACTTATCCTTTTCTTTGAGTGATTTATCCTTTTCTTCAAGCGATTTATCTTTTTCTTCAATCACTTTAGCATATTTTTGTTCAGCTTCCAGTTCTCCCTCCAATTTGGCGGAAAATATTTGACTGCGCTTGTGACTTCTTTCGCTTTGTTCAAAGTCATATTCAGCTTTTTCTTCCGGAGACAGCCTGCTGTAATCAAGTATTTCACGGGCTTTGGACAGTCCCTGTGCGCTAAATTCAGGTTTTATCCTGTCGTTTTTTAAGAAATAAATCCATTCATCAAGTTTGGTCTTCGCTACATCATCGAAATTTGTCACCTTCAA
>JAISDR010000162.1 GCA_031264645.1 Prevotellaceae bacterium
TTCTTCTGTTTACATAAATACCTGTTTCAAACATAATACAAACTAATTTATTTTTTTTCAAATATAGGGCATTTTTTTCTTATCCAAGAAAATGATTGAAACTTTTCGAGGACGCCAGCAGGTTTTCTGCCGTTTAGCCGCTTATTACAAGATATATAGAGGATACTGTTTTTTTAAGAGAATACAGTCGATTTTAATCGAAAAATTCGTATAAAATATCCTTTGCCGCCTGTTTTTTCGAGATTTTTTATCTGAAGACTAAACTGACCTTCGCCTGAAGGCGAAGGGTTTGCTGTCGGCTAAAGCCGACTAAAGGCTTGCGCATCCACCTTCAATATCGAATTGGTAACTTTGCCGTCATAAATAAATATCAATTAGCGAAGATGAAATCGTTTACCTTCTCGGAGAGCCGATCAACCTTCTCCGAGAAGATTGATCGGCATTCGATTTGCGGAAAGCTTCCTGACCGCGTCGGGAAGGTTTCCCGGAGTGGGGAAAGTTTCCTGACCGCGTCGGGAAGGTTTCCGCAAGCGGGCTCTCCGAGAAGGTTGATCGGCTATTTTAGAAGCCCGCGGGCTTCTCCGAGAAGCCTGATCGACTCTTTTAGAAGCCTGATCGACTCTTTTATATAAAAAAGTCTTCGCCTAAAGGCGAGGGATTTTCCCCCGGAAAGAGACATTAATTAATGGGCAATAAAAACAAAAAGAGATTAACATTTTTAGCTGTTAACCTCTTTTTAAACAATCGAACTAAACTATGAAAACTAACCTTATTAAAACTAAATCTTTATATTTCTTTTTACTGTTTACTAAGATACGTTTCATAGCAAATGGTTTAATGAGGAGGGGAAAAAAATAATTTGCAAAGAGAATAAGCTTATAACTCAATGGTGTACTCCTATATATCCGGTTGTTATTTTTCTTGTTTCACTGGAATCCAGATACTCGAGTTTATAGAAATAGATATCGTCGGCGACGGGTTTTCCTTTATAAGTACCGTCCCAGCCATTGTTACCCTCAAAGATTATAATCCCCAAACGGTCGAAAATAACCAGTCTGTAGCCTTGCATGAAAACATCGTTTATTCCATCGCCGTTTGGCGTAAAGACCTTGGGTACAAAAACATTTCCATTGAAAACATATTCTCTTGCAGTGCGGCATCCATTCAAATCCTGCACTTCCACAGTAACAGTATTGCTTACCTCGCGATAACTGTTGGGCACATTACCGTATATCAGTCCGTAAGTATTCAGGATCAATCCGTCCGGCAAATGTCCGTCTACAATGCTAAATGCAGGAGACTGTGCATTGCTAATCAGTTGCTGTTCGTAATCGGAGTCTTTAATATATGGCGGCAATTCGTCCGGTTCGATATACAGTTTTATTACATCCACCGACACTTCCATCCAGTCGCTTGAAACGCATCCAAGGCTGTCTGTTCTCAGAATATAATAAGATGTTCTGTTTTCGAGAATATCGTTCAGACTGATGCTGCCGGAGTTTGTTCCTGTCAGGTAAGCAAGCTCATTACCGAATGTTTTGTCAGGATATACGGAATAGATGGACATACTGTCAATCTCTTCCAGCAATATTGAGGACGAACTTTGGAAACACACATCGGCTGCCGAGGCTTTGAAATCAATCAGGGGAAGCGGGATTGTGAATACCGATATCTTGGCCATGTCGCTTTCGCACTGCAGCGCTTCGGTTATCTGTGAAACATAAAATACCTGCTCGCCGTCAAGGTCGGTAAGCGGTGTTGGCGCTTCGGGCAGTTTGTTAAATTCGGCGTCGTACCATTGAAGCGGCAATCCTTCCGGAGACGAAGCCTGCAAAACATCCGATTGCGAATAGATACAGTTATACACATCGGCAAAGGGCGTTTCGGGAGCCGGACCGCAATTTTGCAACAGATATTCCCGGGAAGCTTCGCAGCTGTTTTCGTCAGTTACCCTTACGGTGAATATTGCTTCTTCGTAACCCGTCTCCCGCGGTACTGTTCCGCTGATTAAGCCGTCGATATTCAGGCTGATTCCCGGAAGCAGATCGTCGTCGGTTCTAAATTCCGGCTGTATTGCATTGCTTTCGAGCTGCACGCTGTAAGGGGTCTCATGTTTGTAGACGGGCAACTCGTCAGGCAGGATATACAGCTTTATTACATTTGCCTTGACTTCCTTAAATTCCGTCGATACGCAAGTCAGACTGTCGGTAATTCGGATATAGTACGAACTTGTGTCTTCGGGAACGGAGGAAAGGCTTAAATCTGCGGACGTCTCTCCGGTTATCGTTTCAAGAAGATCCGTCATTTCGAGGTCGGAATATATATTATAGGTATATGTCTCGTGCAGGTTCGACAGGTGGATAAGGGGAGAACTGCCATAGCATACATTTACATCCGGCGCATCGAAATCGGGTTTCGGCGGTGGAGTGATTTTTACTTTTATTTCGGCTGTGTCGCTTGTGCAGAGCAGCGCGTCGTTTATCTGTACAACGTAAAATAGCTGCTCGCCGGCTTCAGCGGTTGAGGGGATTGCTTCGGACAGCTCGTTCTTTTCGGCGTCAAGCCATTGCGGATGCAGCCCGTCCGAAACGGAAACCTGTAATGGATAGGGCTGCGCTCCTTCGCATAACTGTATTTCGGGATAAGTTATTTCGGGAGCCGGGCCGCAACTGCGCAACAGGTATTCGCGAGCGGCTTGACATCCTTTTTCGTCGGTTACGGTAACGGTAAACGGCCTTTCTTCGTAACCTGCCGACCGGGGTACTGTTCCGTGGATTAATCCGTCCGGTTCCAGTATTATTCCCGTGACAAGATTGTCCGCTGTTGTGTAGACCGGCTGTACGGCATCGCTTTCGAGCTGTACGCTGTAGGGGTTGTCGTGTATGTAAACGGGCAGTTCGTCGGGCGAAATGCTGAGTTTGCTTATCTCGACCAGAACTTCGGTTATGGCGGACGGCAAAGTACAGCCGACGGCGGTAGCTGTCTTTAAATAAAAGGTCTGCTCGTCCTTTACTGTTACGTCGGTCATTGTCTCGACCATTGTTTCGTCCGTTGCTCCTCCGGTGAATGAATGTACGGGGTTTGTGGCTTCGGCGTCGTCATAAACAGTATACTGATAGCCTTCAATAACGCCTGTTACCGTAATTTGCGGATGTCCGTTTTCGCAGCTCCAGCCGGCGGCGTTTGCATTTTTTTCGGGAAGAGGATTTATTCTTACTGTTATTTCCTTTTCTTCGCTTACGCAGGAAAATACGTCCATGGTCTGAGTTACATAAAATACGGTATCCTTAATCTCGCGAAGACTGATGGTCGGGGCTTCGGGCAGGAGTTCATGATCCTTGCTGTACCATTGCAGGGAATGATTTTCGAGCGCCTGCGCCTCGAGGGTATAGTCTGCTTCGGACACGCACTTTTCCACGGGCGACTGCGCTTCGGGAGCGGGTACATCGTGTACTTTGATTTCGATTGATTTCGTAACCTCGTCGCCGCAGCCCGAAGGCAGGATTTTCACCTCGTATATTCCGCTGTTTTTGACGGTGGCGTCCGGTATGCTTATATTCTGCTCTGTAGACGAGAATCCGTCAGGGCCTGTCCATTCATAGCCTGTCGCCCCGAGCAGCAGGCAATTGATCTGTATCTCTTCGCCTGCGCAGAGATTTGTCGTTCCGCTCAATAAAGTCATCTGTTCGAGAGCGCCTATCTGAACTTCAATCTGGAACGATTTGTCGCAGGCGTCGGTTACCTCGACAAAATACGTTTCGCCGAAAGAGCCGTACTGAAATATCCCGTCATCGTTTGGAGCTACGCCTTCTACCGGTTCGCCTTTGCCGTCGAGGAGCGTGTATATGTATGGCGGCTTCCCGTCTTTTGCCAGTACGCGTATATTCCCCTTTTCCAGATCGTCTTTCCCGCACATATACGCCGAAGAGCCATCCAGATTACTCTTTTTCTGCACATGATTGAGAACAACCGTATCAACGGGACAGCCTGCCTGTTCCGTCCGTACCTCAAACACATATCTTCCCGTCTGCGTTATTATGAAATACGCGTCGGGATTATTACCATCAATAATATAATCGCCGGTAATGTTGCTTGGGCTTTCCGTCAGGGCAAACCATGTTTTGGGAGCGGGATTCCCGTTTATATATACTTCTCCTTTGGGATAGGCGTAGGTTCTTCCAAGGCAGAGGCCTGTCTCTTCGTCCAGCACGAAGGGCGCATAAACGTATTCCACCGTCTTTCTGTACTCGATGACATAAGTATCCATGTCTCCGCACATGTCCGTAATTTCGAAGGTATAGTCGCCCTGCTCGATTGCAATACTGTCCCCGATTTCGTAATCATCGGAAAAAGGATAGAAATACGGAACGATTTTATCCAGCGTAACATCGCTGTTTACCGGCGTTTGCGGCCCCTCGATAAAACGTATCCGGGCGCCGGGGTACATGTCTCCGGATATTTCGATATAACCCTTGAACGATTCGGATATGCATTTCGACATGCCCGAATTGAGATAAAAGCTTTTAGGCTTGTATACATAATCCTTGTCTTTCGGCTTCGGCATGTCGGTATATTTCCCGGTGGCGTCGGTTACCGTAATGACATAGTCTTCTTCGTATTTAATCATCACCGGATGTTCCTGTAAACTTCCGACGTCCTCTCCATGGTCTACGACCGTGCCTTCGCTGTCCGTAACTTTCCACTGATAGGGGAAACAGCTTATATGGGTAACATCAATTATATATTCATATTCATGACATTCGGAGCTGTTTGCCCGTCCGTCAAATTCGGGCGCCGACCTGTCGTTTTCGCTTTTGGAATACAGTATCACAGTGTCGTGTCCAAGGCGGTCGCTCACCCTTATGGTATAATCAACGCCGTACTGAAATTCCATACCGAAATCGTCTTCGGAATCGCCATTATCGGAGTCGCCGTTGCTGCCGGTGATTTCCCATTTATACGGAAGACATTCAAGATTCGCTATTTTGAAATAAAATTCATACCCCTCGCATCCGTAGTTTCTGGCGCCATAGCCGGAGAAATCGGGCTTCGGAAATTCTTCCCTGTACTGCTTTGAAACAGCGCTGTCCCTGACGTCGGTAATTGTTACGGTATAAGCCGTATCATACTGAAGCCGTACCGAATTGGGCAGCGAATTGTATCCTTCATAAACGACTTCTCCGGTGCTGTCGTTGACAACTTTCCACTGATATTCGCAGTACAGACTGTCGGCGTCGAAACTTGCTTCGTAGTCGCACAGATGCATATTTGTTCCCTTATCAATGAAAAACGGCTGAACGGGAGGCCTGTAGCGCATGAGGGTATAGAGGGAATCCTTACCGTCCCTGATTCTTATTTCGTATACCGTATCGTATGGAAGTCTGATACTGTGATCGTAAGCATGCTTCGAAGGCGTTGCGTAATCTTCGCTGCCTTCGGAACCCGGGGAAATGAGTTTTTCACCTGTTTCCGTGTTAATAACCTCCCATTTGTACGGGCAGTAAACACTGTCGAGCGTGAATCGAAATTCATAGTCCCGGCACTGCAGGCCGGTATTTTCCAGATTAATAAAACCGGGCTTAATGGTTTTTTTCGACCATTCCATTATCGTGTCGTTTCCATTGACGTCCGTAACGATTATCTCATACAGCGAATCGTAGGGAAGCCTTATGCTGTGAGGATGCGGGATATCCTTCTCTACAGTGTATACGGTATCTGTGCGTATGGTGTCCCCGCTTTCCCTGTTGCGGACGGTAAACCGATAGGGAGGACAGTATACATTATTGACATTGACTCTGAACCTGTAATCTTCGCACCGGTAATCATCCTCTTCCTCATCGGAGAAATAGGGCATGGGGAATTTCATATCGCCCATTTTGATGGTATCGCTCCTGTCTGTGATTCCGTCATTTATCCTTATTATATAGATGGAATCGTATTCAAGTCCGGATATTACATTTTTCTCATAAGGGCTGCTGGAATCCGGATATTTTCCGCTGCTCACCGTATCGCCGTTTTCCCTGCACACATACCAGTCGTATGGAGTTCTTATCTTGGAAACGGTAACCGTAGCGCCGTAAGTGTTACATTCAAGCAGTTCGTCTTCTTCTCCATTTCCTCCGCCTCCCAGTTCGATTTCAATCGTTCTCTCCGGCGGATCCATATAGGGAGTCATAATCAGCGTATCTCCGGCATTATCAATAATCATTATGATATACTCCTTGCCATATTCAAGACTGTCGACAGTTTTTTTAAAACAGCCGGGGACGGGATCGCCGGGGTCGGAACAGTTGATGATGGAATCTTTTATATGACTGGATGGATCTTTTTCCCAGACCTCCCATCTGTATGGAGGACAAATGTCGCTGACCGTGTAATCGACATCGTAACTGTATTCGGATTCCCGGGATACGTGATAGTCAAGTTTCGGGGCGTCTTTCTTCTCGACATAAACGGCGTCAATTTTTTTCCCGTTGGCGTCGACTGCCGTTATCCTGTAGTCTTTATTGTACGAAAGACCGGGTATGATATTCTCAAGGCCGGGGCCGGAATTGGGGACAGCAGCGCCATTCGATTCGTCGATTACCGTCCATGTAAGAGGCTGGCACATTGCGCCTGCGTCCTTTATGTCCAGATTCAGCTCATAGTTTTCACAGGATCCCGAGGCAGTCGCTTCAATGACGGTTTCAGGAGCGGAGCTTGAGAATGAAACGGTGTCTGTGGAATTTCCCCTGTCGTCGGTTACAAGCAGTTTGTAGGGAGTGTCATACGAAAGATTCGGGACAGTTGTCCGGTCATCATTAAAATCGGAATCAATGAGATTGCCTGCGCCGTCAAATACTTCCCATCTGAATGGCGGACACATCAGGGTTTCGTTTTCCATATAAAATGAAATCTCATAGTCGCCGCAGGATTTGTTCGGCTCGTTCAGCATGACGGCGGCTTTCGAACGCGATTCACTGATAATCGTATCCTTTGCATATCTGCCGTACGTGTCGGACACTTTTATGATATAGTTTTTGCCGTAGTCCAAAAGGCTTCCGACTGTCTGAGTGTCGAAATTATCGATGCCGGCGGCGTGTGCAACAGTATCGTCGGGCGAATCGTAATCAATAACTTCCCATTTAAAGGGCGCGCACATGGCCGATTCGTTATCCATCCTGAACGACAGTTCGTAGCCGTCGCAGAATTTCTTCACGGACGACATGATACCGGCCTGCGAAGACGAGTACGAAACCTTATCCCTGACTGTGTCGACGCCGCTGGCGTCGATTACTGTCAGTGTATAGCTTTTATCGTACAGAAGATTTCCGGCTGTCCGGGTATCGAAATTCTCTATACCCTTTTCGCCGGCAAGCGTATCGCCGGACAGATCGTCAACAATTGCCCATTCAATTGGCGTACACAGTGAATATTCGTTGTCCAGTTTAAAATCCAGTTTATAATTGCCGCACGAGCGCTCGCTGCTGCGCGATATGCTTACCTTCGGAGGATCGGAGAACTTGATTGTGTCTACAATTTTTTCACATTCGGCATCTTTCAGGCGGACATACACGTACATTTCTTTGCCTTCGGCATGCAGTTTACGGTACGGTTCGGGCAAATCGACAGACAGCGGGAGCGGAAATTCCAGCCAGTCCCTTGTTTCATCAACGGAAAACGCTATCCGGTAATATTCGTTGCGCATCTCTTCCCAGTATATATTGTACGGATCGGTCAAATTACCGACTGTTTCGACAGACGCCCTGCTGCAGCTCTGGAAATTGAGGTATTCCCTGTACAGATTTAAGGGGAAATCTTCTTCGAGATTGTCGATTGTTATTTTGGGTTTTATTTTGCTTAAACAGTTGTCCGTAATTTCAAAAACATATTCTCCCGGAGCAAGCGCGTCGAACTGTACTGTTCCGGCGGCATTAAGCGTAAATTCCGGCGTCCCGGTATATTTGTCGGGTTTTGTCGTGATTTTCACACTGTACGGAGGCGTACCGTCCCAAATATCAAATGAAACCGTCCCCGTATTGATACAGTTCAGCGAACTGCGCTGGCCGGCAGGAATGGCATTGAGAATATTGTATTCGGGATCAATCGTCGCAACGCCATATTTCGTCACTCCGGTCGATGAATTTTTACATTGCGCGATAGCCGTAACGTTGTATGTTCCGGGAGACAGCAATTCGAACTGATTTCCGTTTTTAATGGATTCCAGCGGACTGCTGCCGCTTTTCGAAAGAAAGATGCTGACATTGCCGGTATCAATTTCATCGCCGCTTAAAGTTACTTTTATTATACCGTTCGAAACACAGGTCGAATTTTGTACAACTTCAATTGCCAAATCAAAATCGCATTGCGCGCCCGCAATGTTGTGAAGACCGAGAATTGACAGAATAAGTACAATTGTTCCAATGCTTCTCATATTATATATCTGAACAGTTATTCATTTACTTCTATTAAACCAGAGGACAAAAGTAATAATTTTATTTTAATGACATAACAACAATCGTCATCATAAATCGAAGCAAAAAGCTCCGACGTCGAAGCAAAAAGCTCCGAACCGTACTCTTTCGTCCGTAATTCCTGCTCGATTCGTAGTTGAGGTTATTTGGTTGATAAAATTTGCCTTTTTTGTAAAACGAAATGCGTGTATAAATTAATAAGGTAATGAGTCCCCCATTAAGCAGGCTCAATGCAAAAAATAAATAACTTTGCACCATCGTTTCGCAGGAAGACCAGTATGACCATAGGTTGAAAGCCTATTAATGAGTCAGGTTCCCGCTGTCGGTAATGTAATAATTGGTTCCTTAGAGACCTTATGAAAGAGTACAAAATTAAAGACAAAGGGGCGGGATGACATTACATACAAATTTATAAAGTTACTATTAATGGCAAAGAAGGCAAAGAAAATTAAAACACGCAAAGGCTTCCGGTTACAGGCAGTTAATCCCGATGCAGCCGGCATGGATGTGTCCAGTGCAGAAATGCAGGTATGTGTACCTTTAGACAGAGATGCGGATTACAACCGTAAATTTGGAGCATTTACAGAAGATTTGGAAGATATCTGTCTCTGGCTTCAAAGTTGCAAAATCCGGACAGTAGCCATGGAATCCACCGGGATTTATTGGGTTCCGCTGTTCGTAAAACTACAGTCCTTCGGGATTGAAGTCTGTTTGGTAAATGCAAAATCCACATCAAATTTTGTAGAAGAAAAGACCGATGAAACAGACGCGGAATCGCTGATGCTTATGTGCAGTTACGGTCTTTTGAAGGCAAGTTATCAGGTTAACAACCATGCCAAAGAAATACGCAATCTTCTGACTTCGACACTTCCGAGATTGTGATTTTATAGGATACTGAAATACAATTCATTATAATTTTTGCGACACCGAAATGGGTGTCGCAAGTCAAAAAGGAGTAATTTTGTGGTATGTATGTACGCAAAAAACATAACAGATCAGGTAGTACAAGTGTAGATAAAAGTAGCGGCAGGATTCGATATTTGAAAACAATCGGAGTCAGTTCCGACGAAAAAAACATATTGGAACTTTGTCGGCAAGGCAAAAAGTGGATTTCCTCCCAGCGTGGCGAACAGGATATGTTTGCTATTCAGGCAAAGCAGGAAGAAGAAAAACAAGTTACGGAATATTTGCTTTCCAATGTTGAAAATATTTTACTTAACGGAACGCAGATGATATTGAACAGA
>JAISDR010000178.1 GCA_031264645.1 Prevotellaceae bacterium
CGTGTTGAGAATGCGGATTCAACAAGTTGCGCCCAGTCCGTTGCCGGCGCGTCGACTATTGCATATCTTATTTCGTATCCGTGTACGCCTTCGGGTTTTGCCCTGCGTCCGCTTTTCGAGTCTACGACATGCAGCTCGATGACTCCCGGCGAAGGCAGTTTCACCGACACTACCGGCAGGCTGTCCGGTTCGCGCGCCGGCGTCGGCTTGCGGTCGCGTACCGGCAAACCCATGTGCTTGCGCTCTTCGTCGGAGATCAGCGAATTGTATTTCAGATGCTCATTCACATATTTCCGCGTTTCCGTCTTGAGGACGTCGCGGGTTTCATTTTTCTCCAGCGTATCGGCAACGCCGTGGTTTGGGTCTTCCGCCTTAGCCAGCGCCGTATCGTATGCCTGAATCATCGGCGGATCAATATGCTTCCAACTGTCGGGATTCAGATTCCAGGGCTGAGCATTTGCCTCTACATGGGCGAAAAGATTTTGAACCCACACTAAAAATTTCCTGTCTGCCTGAGGGATGTAATCATTACTCATTTTTTTAAAAATTTAAGTCTAACATTGAATTATTCGTAATTTGATAACCGGAGAAACGGTTTGATCCGCAGAAGCCACGGCTTTTATCACGGAAGCCATGGCTTTTATCGCAGAAGCCATGGCTTTTATCGCAGAAGCCATGGCTTTTATCACAGAAGCCACGGCTTTTATCACAGAAGCCACGGCTTTTATCGCAGAAGCCATGGCTTTTATCGCAGAAGCCACGGCTTTTATCACAGAAGCCATGGCTTTTATCACAGAAGCCACGGCTTTTATTGCAGAAGCCATGGCTTTTATTGCAGAAGCCATGGCTTTTATTGCAGAAGCCACGGCTTTTGTCGCTAAAGCCATAGCGACAAAACTCAATTGCTGACAATCGAATATTATGTGAACACGCAATAATGTACAGATATATGCAAAAAGGCTTAAAGGCGCTAAGCTGCCTGTATTCAGTTATATTGACTGAATATCCGGTATCTGCGGGCAATATGTCTGGACAATTATACATGCACTTTATAAAAAATATACTCTTGAATCAGGCGCAAAATTAAATATTTTTTTTAGAATCGGGAATCCAAATCAAATTCGGGTGTATTGACATCGAACTTCGTTTCCAAAATGTCGTTTTTTTTCGTGCCCGGAAATCACATACACAAAAACCTCAAAAAATCTCGTTCGGTTTTGAGAAATTCCCCGCATGACACTGAATATCAACCGAAAGTATCTCTGTCGATTAGCTTACCCGTCTCTGTCACACAGGGTACTTACTTGAAGTTTTTAGAATAGAGTAAAATCTTTTTACACATTACTATATAAATATTATTACGAAGGATATGGACATTATGCTCATACCTGCGAATACGGCGAAAAAAGCTAAAACCGGTAATGTTTTTCAGGAAGAAATACAGGTATCTTAGAGACGGGCTTGCGGCAGCGCCCATTAGAATGGAAAGGCCAGCAAAATATATTTTCTCAGTATTTTTTAGTTATCAGATGATTATGAATGTATAACAGGTTTTTTATGGATTTTTTTGATACCGGATATTGTTTATAAGATTTTTATATTACTTTTGCACTTCGAAAAATAATACTTGAGTTAATGTATATATTATGTGTGGAATAGTTGGAGCTTTTGATTTGAAACAGAGTGCGAACAGTTTGAGGTCGCAGATACTTATAATGTCCAAAAAGATCAGGCATAGAGGTCCTGACTGGTCGGGAATTTATTGTGGAAATAATGCCATACTGGCGCATGAGCGTCTGGCGATTGTCGATCCGCAATCGGGCAAGCAGCCACTGTATTCTGCTGACGGGAAGGTGATTCTGGCTGTCAATGGAGAGATTTATAACCATCTGGAAATACGGGAACGGCAAGCCGGCATGTATAATTTTCTTACAAAGTCCGATTGTGAAGTTATTCTTTCACTGTATAAGGAAAAAGGCGTGGATTTTCTGGAAGATATCAGCGGCATTTTTGCTTTTGCCCTGTATGACGAAGAAACAGACGACTATCTGATTGCCCGCGACCCTGTTGGAGTGATTCCTCTGTATATGGGATGGGATACGAGAGGGACTTTCTTCGTCGCTTCCGAACTGAAGGCTCTGGAAGGATACTGCTGCATAATAGAACCTTTTCCTCCGGGACATTATCTGTACAGTAGAGACGGTAAACTGACAAAATGGTATAAGCGCGACTGGATGGAATACGATAATGTCAAAGACAACACATCGGACATTCCCGAACTGCGCGAGGCTCTGGACGCGGCGGTGAAACGCCAGCTGATGACCGACGTCCCCTACGGAGTGCTCCTTTCGGGAGGCTTGGACTCGTCCATCGTGTCGGCAATAGCTAAAAAATACGCTGCAAACAGGATAGAATCAAACGACGTCCAGAAGGCATGGTGGCCTCAGCTGCATTCTTTTGCGATAGGGCTGGAAGGTTCTCCCGACCTGCTTGCCGCCCAGAAAGTTGCCGACTATATCGGAACCGTGCATCACGAAGTTCATTTCACTATTCAGGAAGGTTTGGACGCTGTGCGCGACGTTATCTATCATATCGAAACGTATGATGTAACCACTGTTCGCGCTTCTACTCCGATGTATTTGCTGGCGAGGGTTATCCGTTCCATGGGAATCAAGATGGTGCTTTCCGGCGAAGGCGCCGATGAAATATTCGGAGGCTACCTGTATTTTCATAAAGCGCCCAGTCCCAAAGCGCTGCATGAGGAAACTGTCAGGAAACTCGACAAACTGCATCTGTACGACTGCCTGCGCGCCAACAAATCGCTGGCAGCATGGGGTGTCGAAGGACGGGTACCTTTTCTGGACAAGGAATTTCTGGATGTTGCCATGCGCCTGAATCCCAAGGATAAATTGAGCGGACTGAGAAGACGCATGGAAAAATGGATTCTGCGCAAAGCTTTCGAAGACATGTTGCCCGAGAGCGTGGCATGGCGACAGAAAGAACAGTTCTCCGACGGCGTAGGTTACAGTTGGATTGATACTTTGAAAGATACGGCTTCGGCACAAATAAGCGATGAACACTTTGCCAAAGCGACAGAACGTTTCCGAATCAATCCTCCCATGTCAAAAGAAGAATATTACTACCGCGAAATCTACGAAGAACTGTTTTCTTCCGATTCGGCGGCGAAAACAGTTCCTTCGGTGCCAAGCATCGCATGCAGTACGCCGATTGCACTGGAATGGGATGAAGCATTCAAAAAAATGATCGACCCCTCAGGAAGAGCAGTGAAATCAGTGCATAATGATTCTTATTGAGAAAAAAATTACGGAAGTTTCTAACAAAAATCAGCAGACTTCAAATGATTTTATTTGAAATAGTTTTATTTGAAATAAAATCATTACTTTTGCGGAAAATATAAAGTTTTATGGAAGTACCTTTTGTATATGGACGTCTCGCGCTGACAGACAATTACAGTTGCTTAAAAATTATTCCTTCAAATAAACCGAAATTAAGTGGAAATATTTGAACATATAAAAAAAAGTCAGGGCGACTGTCCGACTTTTCCGAAGCAGGAAGGAGAGACGGAACTCCGTATAAACAGGAAATTCCGTAAAAAAGAACGTTTGTGTTCCCGCAAAACTATCGAAGACCTGTTTAAATCAGGCAAGGTATTGAAACAGTTCCCTTTTAAACTTGTATACTCCCTTTGTCCCTATAATCAGTCGCCCGTAAAAATCGCCATAAGCGTGCCGAAAAAAATCTACAAAAGGGCTGTAAAAAGAAATTTCATACGGCGAAAAATAAGAGAGGTATACCGGCTGAATAAACATGTTTTATACGAAGCTACAGGCGAGAAATTTACAGTAAATATTATTGTTATATACGTTTCACCGAATATTGCAAGTTATGCAGAAATCGAAAAAAAATTCATCAGGATTTTGTATGCGCTGGTCAAAGATATTAAGGACAATACTGATATTTGTCCCTGTGATTCTGATTAAGGCATATCAGCTTTTTATCTCTCCCTACATTCCGGCAAGTTGCAGATATACGCCGACTTGTTCGGCCTATGCTGTGGAAGCGCTCAAAAAACACGGTTTATTCAAGGGAATTTATCTTTCGGCAAAAAGAATTTTTTCGTGCCACCCATGGGGCGGAAGCGGGTATGACCCCGTACCGTGATTTTTCCAATTATGAATGATATGCGTGCGTCAGCATCCTGCTAATTCTTAAATCCCGTGCATCGCGAAATTCAAAATTCAAAATTCAAAATTCAAAATTTCCCAAAAAGAATTTGTATATGTGGAAAACAAGATATAATTTTGCGGCATGTTTTGATACCCGTAATAAGGTATTT
>JAISDR010000220.1 GCA_031264645.1 Prevotellaceae bacterium
CGGTGGTCTGCCTGGCGGAACAGGATTCGGGTAAGGTGCGGGACAGCGATTCCGATAAAGCCGATGGGACCGCAAAAGGCTGTAGCTGTTCCCGTCAGTATGCTTGTTCCCAGAAAAACCATGTTTCGCGAACGCTGTATATTGACGCCCATACTTTTGGCATAGTTTTCGCCCAGCAGAAGCGCATTAAGCGGTTTGATGGAATACACCGATATTATTATGCCTGCAAGCAAGGCGCCTGCCATCACCGGAAGCTTGTCCGACGACGCCGAGCCAAGACTGCCCATAGTCCATATAACGTACGCCTTTACTCCGGAGCTGGCGCTGAAATACTGCAGGATGCTTATTATCGCAGACATGCCGCTGCCAAACATCACTCCGAGTATCAGTACCGACATCACGTCCTTTATCCGGGATGATACTATCAGTATGAGAATCAGCACTGTTGACGATCCGGCTAAAGCGGCGGCATAAGTTCCCAAATCGCGCAGGGATTCCACAATGGCAAAGGACGAAGCGCCCATGATGAACAGCGCGACCCCCAAACCGGCGCCGGAACTGACCCCGAGCACATAAGGATCGGCTAAGGGATTCCTGAAAATCGTCTGCATCTGCAAGCCCGAAACCGAGAGCGCTACTCCCGTAAAGACAGCTACACAGGCTTTTGGAAGCCTGAACCGGTACAGGATTTTCGATGCGTTCACCTCTTTCCCGAAAAGCGAATCGATAATCTCCTTCAATGAAATATCGACGGAACCGACTGCCAGATCCGTAAGAAACAGGACTGCCAGCAGACAGGCAAGCAGTGTAAAAAACAGGGAGTTATATCTGTGCATCCGTTTATTTCTTTTTCTTATTCTTGCGGCGGAATATGTCGATAAATTTGTCAAACTGAGAGCGGTATGAGAGGCCTATTCCATTTCTGTTGCTTTCCATATCGTCGGAAAAATAGTCCCGCGATTTCGAAAATACCTTAAACCTTGTATTTTCATTTTTTCCCAGCAAGACTTCCATTTCTATATCGCCAACGAAACTCCTGTTGGAAGTTGTTGAATTGCTCGCGCTTCCGTTGAGGATTACCCTGTCGAAAAGCTGAGCGCTCACGTCGATGCCAAAACCGGAACCGGAACTGTTGTATGCGTTTGCATTATAATCGACATTGACGTCCAGGGGAATGGGCAGGTTGAACATGGATATCAGGCTGCTTAACTGTCCCGACAGCAGTTCCGAAGCGTTGAACATCGATGAAATAGTTCCCAAATCCTGGCTGGCGAAATTCTGTTCGGGCAAAAAAGACTTGAATACCAGCAGGGCAAGAAACTGTCGCGTCATTTTTTCGTCCGTATTGACCAGATTCGCAAACTGCGCCTTTTTTTCAGGGTCAATATTGAGAATATCCACATTGAATTTCAGGTTTGGATGCGTCATTCTTCCGGTTATAAGTATCTGACATTCCACCGGATAATTTCTCAGGCTGTCACCCGGGAAAAGAGCAGACAGAGAGACGCGTTCCTTATACGAAGCCGTAACATTCAGTTCGGCATTTTCGATGTCTCCGTTGAAATGTATCCGGCTGCCCTTGTTTATTGAAAATCTGCGGGATACGATGCTGAAATTCGGGAGAGTAAAATTATACTCGCCTTCTTCAATCGAGTAATCTCCTGTGATGCTGAACAGTTCCACCGAAGGGTCGACGTCGATTTTGAGATTTCCACTGCCTTTGGCTTTGAGGATATCGCTTACTTTCGGGTCGATAAGTATCTGTATTTCAGAATTGGGAGTTACGGCAAGGTCAAACTTGAGTTTCATGTTCGATTTTTCAGGAGACAGCATTTCGGAAACTTCCTTCTGCTCTTTCTGCTGCTCCGTATCGACCGCATTATCGGTAAACGAAAGAAAATCATATTCCTTGGCTTGAGAAACAGAGGACAGCGGGATATATAAAGTTGAATTTGAGCTTGTTTCGGCAGTTATTAAAAAATTAAGCAAATCGGGGGTTCCCATTAAATTGACAACTCCCGAAGTGTATGCAGTTCCGTAGAATAAGGGATTATCGTTGCTTTTTGTATTCAGGCACAGGAAATTCCGGACATTCGCATTCGCCTCAAATTCTATGTTCTTAAAATAATCGTGCGTCAAATTCATTGTAAGGGTTCCGGTATTTCCGGCGACGTCCTTTATTTGACCGTTATAGATGCTTATTTTTGAGCCTGTTATGTCAATATCGGAATTGACGGTATAGTGAGTTTGAAGGTAATTGACCGTCAAGCCCGCATTGTTCAGGCTCAAATTTCCTGATATGTCGGGATTTGCAGTCGTTCCACGGATTTTAACCGTCCCGTTAATCATTCCGCTTATATCGGATAAAATTTCATCTACAAGCGGCTCGATGATATTAATTTTAAGACTTTTGACGTCGATGTCCGCATAAATTTCCCCGGATATCGGATCGATATGCCCGAATATCGAAGTGTATAAATTTCTGCCGTATGAAGTGCGGTATGTAACTTCTATGCGCTGCCTGTCGTTGTTCCACATGCTGCCCACAATTATGTTGCCTATGGTATCGCTGTTGACAACCAGCGTATCTATCTGTATTGAAGAGATTATCATTGGCGTGCCATATAATCCGCACAGCTCGATTTCGCCCGATATTTTTCCTCCCAGACGGTATCCCGACGGCGATATGTACTGGTTGATTCCCCTCAGCCTGTAGTTTGTCAGGGATATCTTCAGCGAATCGTTTGGGTTTTGCGAAACTGCTCCCGAAATTTCGACTTTCTGCCCTCTCTGGTTGATATTAAAACCGTCTATATCAAACCTGTCGTCCTCGATTTTTACAAGCGTACGCTCCAAATTCCATTTTTGACCGAAAAAGATTATGTCCGATTCATTCATGCTTATGCTGGTCAGGAGCTTGCCCGTCGATTTGTGGTCTTTGGCAAACTGTGTGACAAAGGAAAGATTCGCTCTCGAATCGTTTACCGAATCGGCAAACGACAGGGAGGTCAATATTTTATCGTGAGACACGGAATTGTCAAGATTGAAATTGTTAAGCGTTATCAGCGGATTGTCAAAATTGCCCGACAGATTTATATCCAGCGAATCGGAATCGTTGTTACACAGGAGTTTCAAGTTGGAAACCTGATTGTTGCCGTAGGATATCTTATCGGAAGTCAGGCTTAGATTGAGTTTGGAGCATGTGTCGATTTTAGCAGTCAGTTCAGTCCCTTTTTCGAGGTACAGGTCCGGAATAAGAATCCTTGTAACGCCTTTTGTTTCTTTAATATGCGCTTCAAAGTCGTAGTCAAATTCCGGCTTGACGGGATTCTGCCCGGTTTTGTTCGGAAACAGTTCCGGAATGTACGACTGCGCGATATATTGCAGCTGTTCGACAAAGCTTCCCAAGTCATTCTGTCCGAAATATTTGGCGTCCATAAAACCTGACTTTAATTCGAGATAATTTTTGTTTTCCCTGTTGTATGAGGACAATACGATTTTTCCCAAATCAATTTTACCCTGATTGTCATGATAAAACAGACTGTCCACAGTCAGTTCGCCGGTATAGTCCAAAATGCTTGACGCCTTGAAGTTTGCCTTGATGTTTGCATCGACAATGGCAACCGTATCCCTTTGATTGAGTTTCAGTTTTGCCAAATCGACGTGTTTCAGGCCTGCGTCAAAATTAAACACGGAAGCGCCGTCCTGTCCCGCCAAATCAATGTTCCCGTTAAAGTCAAGGTCGAGATTCGGTTCGGATATTTTTACCGTTCCGTCAAAAGACTGGTTTAGAAGGCGTCCCTCAAGCTCGATATTGTGATACCTGTAATCATTAAATTCCAGTAACGAGACAGTTCCCTTGCCAAAAATATCATTCTTCCCGCTTTTTATTGCCCCGTTCACCATTACGTTGAAACCTGCCTGCCCGAGTATAGAAGAATGAGCTAACTCTCCCACATTGAAGCCTGTCGTGGCAAGTTCGCCCTTGAACCTGGTCGAGTTTTCCCGATTGTTGAACAGAATATCCATCTCCAAATCGCCCAGGTCGCTTTTCAGGTATCCGTACGAAACGAAGTCGTTTACAAATCCCGTATAAGTTCCATTAAAATGCACATTTCCAAATGTCTTCAAAATTTCTGCGCCTTCAAACTTTCTGCCCGTAAAGCCTTCGACAATGGCTGTAACATTGTCGGGACGGGTATCCAGATGTTTCAAATCGACAAAAATCATTGTGTTTTCGATGTCCGGCAAGCCGAATATGCTGAAACGTCCTTCGATATACGTATTGTCGAGTGTTTCCATTGCGAAATCGTCGCTCCGCAAATCGGCGATATGCCCTGTAACCTGCCCGTTAAAATTCGCTGTTACAGGTATTTTGTTAAGTATGGGCGCGAAATATCCCAGCGTGGCAAAATCTATGCGCGAATTATAAATATCGACCACAAACTTTACCTTGTTGACAAAATCGCTAAATTCCCTGCCCCCGTTGTACAGCAAACTCAGGTTCCTCATCCTGACGTCCGAAAAATCGTCTATAAGCCTGAACTCTCTGAATGTAATTTCCTTACCGAAACGAATAATGCCGGTATCCGCTATCATTCGCCGTACATTAAGCCCCGAACGTTCCCTGAACGAAAAGTCGTTAACCCTGAAAGTCAGCGTATCGTTTTTAATGGAAATCCTGTCGGCGTCAAGGTTTACATCCGATACCGACATGTTTTTGTAAATAATCCCTTCCGGCTGCTCTTCTGTCGAAGGAGCGTCGTTCAGATGCATGACATATCTGAAATTTTTCAATTCCAGGGATTTAGTGGTGATTCGAAATGCGCTTTCCGAACTTTCATCTTCGTTTTCGTCATCATCGTCGTCATCATCGTTGTCGTCCCGATCCGGATTTTTCAACTTTCTAATGAGTTTGGTGATATTTGTGCCTGTGGAATCGCTTCTCAGACAAAATATTCCGTCGCTCAATCTCAGTTTGTTCAATGTAAGAGGTCGTCCGTTCAGCGGCAAATTACCGATTAGAGCGTCCAGGCGGGAAACGTACATCAGCGTGTCCCTGTTGGTATCTTCGACATATATCCCGTTGAGCCGTACCCTGTTGAAAAAAGTAATATTGACAGACTTAATCCTTATGTTCGTATGCAACTGCTCCGAAAGCTTGTCGGATATTTTCCCGACTATAAATGTCTGTACAAATGGCATGCTGACAACTATCGGAGGTAAAAGTACTATAATCAATAATATAACAAGAACCAGAGAAATAATGCGCTTCCACTTTTTTTTCTCCGGCTTAATCTTTTTCTGTATATTTTCTATCCCGTTCTCCCGCATTTCCTTATAAAAATTCATGCCAAAAGTACACAAAAATCATAAACCCCAAAAAAATC
>JAISDR010000236.1 GCA_031264645.1 Prevotellaceae bacterium
CGGAAATATCTCGCACACAAGGAATCCGAATGTCGTAACCCCTATTCCGCACAGAATCGTAAGCTTCGTAACCTCCATCACTCTCGAATATTTCATTGCCCCGTAGTTATATCCCGCAATTGGCTGCATCCCCTGGTTGAAGCCCATCACAATCATCAGAAACAGGAAACTGATCCGGTTAATGATGCCGTAAGCGCCGACCGAGACGTCTCCGCCGTGCGCGCTCATTCCGCGGTTTATAAGTATGACTATCAGGCAGGCGCACAGGTTCATCAGGAAGGGGGACATGCCTATCGAAAATATCTTTTTGACCACTTCTTTTTGCAGCCTGTATATATTTTTACTGAAATGTATCGTATTCTTTTTATTATAGAAATGGCTCATCTGCAAAACCAGGGATATGCACTGCGACAGAACGGTCGCCCACGCCGCCCCCCTGATACCCCAGCCGAATGAAAATATGAATATCGGATTCAGCATGCAATTTACGGCAACAGACAGCAGAGTGGCATACATGGACATGTTCGGAAAGCCTGCCGACCTCAGCATTGCATTCTGCCCGAAATATATGTGCGTGATGACATTCCCGAGGATAATGATTTCCATGTAGTCTCTGGCGAAACCGATGGTATGCTCGCTCGCCCCGAAAAAGTAGAGTATGGGATTTAAAAACGGATAGCAGAGGGCAGTAAACAGCAGTCCTATTATGACATTAAGAACAAGCGTATTTCCAAAGACCCTGTTTGCCGCGACATAGTCTTTCTGTCCCAGCTTTATCGAAATCAGCGTGGAAGCTCCGATTCCCACCAGCGAGCCGAAGGCAGCCGCCAGATTCATAAACGGAAAGGTTACGGTCAGCCCGGCAATTGCCAGATGTCCCGGCTCTACTCCGTGACCGATAAAAATGCTGTCGGTCATATTGTACAGCGACGCCGCCGTCATTGCAATTATCGCAGGGACAGAATACTGAGTGAGTAATTTCCGGATATTCCCGTTTCCTAAAGTCATCATTGAAACATGCTTTTCAGCCGCTCGAAGAAATTCTTATCCTGTCGTGACGGATTGGGCTTGAAATTTTCCGATCCGCTCAGGCTCTCCATCAGTTTTTCTTCTTCCTTTGTGAGCTTTTGCGGCGTCCACAAATTTATGTAAACCAGGAGATCGCCCGTCCCGTAGCCGTTGATGTCGGGAAGCCCCTTGCCTCTCAATCTCAAAACTTTGCCCGACTGCGTACCGGGGTCTATGTTGATTTTCGCTTTCCCGTTGACCGTAGGCACTTCGATGGATGCGCCCAGGGCTGCCTGGGGAATGCTGATATACAGTGAATAGATCAGGTCGTTTTCGTCCCTGACCAGTTCCTCGTCACGCTCTTCGTTGATTAAAACCAGCAAATCGCCGTTTATTCCTCCCCGACGGGCAGCGTTGCCTTTTCCCGAAATATTCAGCTGCATGCCGTCGCGAACTCCCGGCGGAATGCGGAAAGCGACATTTTCTTCCTTTTTCGCAGTGCCTTCGCCATGACATGCCGTGCAGAGTTCCGTGATTCTCTTTCCGTCTCCGCGGCACTGGGGGCACACCGTGGTGCTCTGCATTGCCCCGAATATTGTGTTTGCCATTTTCGTTATATGCCCGCTGCCGTTGCATGCAGGGCAAACGCTTATGCTTGACGGGTTTTTCGCGCCCGTGCCGCCGCAGGTCTCGCATCTGCCAAGTACGGGGACTTTCAATTTCTTCTCGACGCCGTTGGCAATATCCCTGAGATCAACTTTCACTCTTATGCGCACGTCCGAGCCTCGCCGTACGGATTCCGCTCTTCTTCCGCCGCCTCCGAATCCGCCAAATCCGCCGAATCCTCCAAAGCCGCCGAAGATGTCTCCGAACTGCGAGAATATGTCTTCCATATTAAAGTCGCCGGTTCTGCCGAATCCGCCGGGCGCATTATGCCCGAATTTGTCATACCGCGCCTTTTTCTCGGAATTGCTGAGCACGTCGTATGCTTCGGCTGCTTCCTTGAATTTTTCTTCGGCTTCCTTGTTTCCCGGATTTTTGTCGGGGTGATATTTCAAAGCCATTTGCCTGTAGGCTTTTTTTATCTCGTCGGGAGTGGAGCTTTTTGTTACTCCCAATATTTCATAATAGTCTCTCTTTGACATGTATCAGTAATTTATTCTCCGACTACAACTTTCGGATGGCGAATTATTTTTTCGTTAAGTGAATATCCTTTTTGAGTTACATCAATGATTTTCCCTGCCTGACCGTCTGTTCCCTTAATCTTGGCTATGGCTTCGTGAATGTCGGGATCGAAATCTTCTCCCAAAGGATTGATGGCGCAAAGTCCCCTGTTCTCCAGTATGGACTTGAATTTGCTGTATATTAGCTTCGTTCCTTCCAGTATTGCCTCAATGGAATCGGAGGAACTCATTACTTCCATTGCACGGTCAAAATCATCAATCACAGGAAGCAGGTCATTCAAAATATCTTCGCCCGCGGTTTTGATGAGTTCGTATCTTTCTTTAAGAGTGCGTTTGCGGTAATTGTCAAATTCTGCCGAAAGTCGCAGATATCTGTCCTGAACTTCTGCCAATTTTTCAGTAAGTTCGCTTAATTGCTTCTCTTTGTCGCCTTCCGAATTTTCCGGAACGCTGTTTTCTCCGGTATCTTTCCCCGTCTCCGATTCTGGAATATTAACGCTAACTTCTTCCTGTTCTAATACTTCCTGTTTGTCCTTTTTCATCTTCTTCTACTTTTTCCTAATTAATTACATAATAATCGCAGGTCTGTACTGCAAAAAAATTGCCAATCATGATAAATATGACAAATTGGCAGTCGAGAGGAGTATGACATTTTGTATAATCAAAGAAATGCGACATTTTTATTCGCAATATTACTTTTTTATTTATTTTTGCCACGTTTTTATGAAATGATTTTTTATGTTTTGTTAAGTGTATTAAAATATGTATAGAACAAAGATTTTTCTTATTATGGCAAGCGTTTGCATTTTACATGCGGCGCAGGGGCAGACGCAAGGTATCCAGACGCCTGCCGAATTGATGGGACACCGGTTTCTGACTTTAAACACAGTCATCCGTGTCAATCAGATTGAAGTTTCGCGCGACAGGAATATGGGAACGGATGAACGTGATCTGCATACCCCGGAACGCGTGCAGGAATTTCGCAGGGCGGTGGAAACGGGATTTCCCGGAGCGCGTATTACCTGGGCGTTCAGCTGGCTGGCGCTGCATGACACGACGGCAAATTACCGGAAAATCCGCGAACTTGTTGCCGCTTATCACTGGCAGTATGGCGATGATGTGACATTTATCCCCGGTGCCTATTTTGCAAATGCCTACAACACGTATGAACAGGTGAACAGGGATTTGCACGAGGGACTTGCCAGAATAAGCGAAATCGTTGGCAAGGGTTTCCGTCCCCAAAGCGTGATAGCCGGATTTCTGGCTGCGCCAAACCTGCAATATCTTGCCGAAAAAGAAGGCATCCACGTGTGCCAGGGAAATATCTGGAGCCAGTTTTCCATTGACTATCAGGACGGCGACGGGGCAGTATCGTATCCATACTATCCTTCTAAGGAACATTTCTGCAAACCGGCGCAGGGGAAGGACGATTTTATTGACTGTGTGAATCTGGACGGATGGACAGTGGATTTCCTTGCCGCACGGCGCGACGGTCTTGCCGACGGATATAACAGCCGCATGGGAGTCGGTCCGATAGAAACGATTGCACCGTTCGGAAAAAGGCTCGGATTGACGGAAATGATGCACACCACGGCGATACATTTCGACAGCGGTTTCGAACTGAACGGTTTTGCCTGGGTGACCAACTGCTGGGAAATATGTCTTACGGACAGCCGGTATTCGGGCATTGCCTATTCGGGCGTCGCCGACTGGCTGGACAACGTCCGCCGCCAGTGGCCCGATACAAAAATGATTACGCAGGGAGAATTCGGACTGCTGTGGCGGAAACATTATAAAGAAAACAGTTTCGACTACCGTTTTGTGGAACAAGGTTCGGGTATCGGCGGTTCCGATTTCGACAAGCAAATCCGCTGGTTCATGAATAAAAATTTCCGGCTGGCGCTGATAAGAAACTGGCAAACCGGACAACCGGAAGAAGTCATTGATTTTACACGCTACGACGTCCCGGCGAAAGAGCCGCAGGAAATGACCCGTAAATGGAGTTTGATGGGCGAAATCAATCAAAAACGGACGCGCCCACAGGATACACCCGTGAGATTCAACAAACTGCCTGAAAAGTACAGACAAATCATCAGACAACAGTATCCTTACGAAAACGGCTTCAATGATTAAATTATCTTTAACCATTTCGTCGTATTTTTGCGGAACAAACGAATGAGAATAAAGAACGAATAAACAGATAATAGAAAGAACAATAAAAAATCAGTATTGAAAAATGCCGGCAGGGTAGGAAAAACCGTCTGGTAAAAGCAGCCTCGTGAAGATTCGGCATACCAGTTTTTCCAGTTCGCAAGGGTCGGCTTTTTTGTCGATAAGAACATTTATTATATCCATCACACTTTTGTCCTCGGATTGCTCATGCAACTGATGATGCGATAACAACCACAAAATATAGTGTCTTTGTGCACGTCTAATCCTGATGTTTTCATCTTTATTATTTTTTTTATTCGTCTATGTGGAAATCCAAAATTTTCATGTACATTTGCGCTTTAAAATAAAAGTAAGAGTATAAAGAGAAAATGATGAAAAAGGAGAAAAAAAGTAAGAGTATAAAGGGAAAAACTATAAAAGACGATAAAAAAGACAGACCACTGGTCTCATTTGACTGGGCGGTAAAACGACTGTTGCGCGACAAGGCGAATTTTGATGTAGTCGAAGGTTTTTTGAGCGTACTTTTGGGACGTC
>JAISDR010000251.1 GCA_031264645.1 Prevotellaceae bacterium
GCAAGAGAAACACCAAGAATAGCATTGGCGCCTAAACGGCTTTTGTTTTCTGTTCCGTCCAAAGCTACCATGGCAGCGTCAATGTCGCGCTGGTCTAAAACTGAATACCCCGACAATTCTTCGTTAATGACTGTGTTTACGTTTTCAACAGCTTTCAGAACACCTTTACCAAGATATACTTCCGTATCGCCGTCGCGCAATTCGCATGCTTCGTGAATGCCTGTAGATGCTCCCGAAGGAACGGCAGCACGCCCAAGTACGCCTTCATCGGTGTATACATCGACTTCAACGGTAGGATTTCCACGAGAATCCAGAATCTGACGGGCATGAACATTTAATATTTGAGCCATATTTATTTTTAATATTTAAAAGATTAATAATTATCTAACTTGTCGTAATACTGTATCATTCTTATATTCATCAAATTGATGTATTATTTACAAATATTTCACCCGGCAAAATTAATGTTATTAATTTAATTTGCAAAGTTTATCAATCTGACTGTTTATTTCAGTTTAACGGCAAACACAACTGTATTGTGCTTCGGCAGCCGGGCAGGTTTCTGAATAACAACTTCCCCGTCGTTTTGTATCCATTTCAATTTTTCTTCGCTTCCGAGCATTTTAATCGAAGAAACCTTTGCTCCCGTTATCGTTTTCAGTCCCAGAGATTGTATGCGAATATCTCCTGTGGGGCGTTCCATGCAAAACGTATATAAAGTCTTTCCCTTCAAAGTAAAACGGAGGTCGGAAGTCTGATATTTGCGCACATCTTTCAATCCGCCGAAATGTCCCTTTTCCTGATTTCCCTGAACCGAGGGGCCTTCGCCATAGACTTTCCACGGACGTGTTCCGTAAATGGCTACGCTGTTGTCCTGCATCCATGCTGCGACAACTTCCAGAATATCCAGAACATCCTGTTCGAGATCGCCTTCGGGAGTCTGCACGATATTGAGCAGCAAGTTTCCGTTTTTACTCACGATATCTATCAGCATCTGAACGACTTCTTCGCCGGTCATGTACTTTTGTCCTGTCCGGTAGTACCAGTCGCCTATCGAGGTATCCGTTTGCCATGGAAATTCGCTGATTCCTTCGGCAACGCCGCGTTCCCTGTCGTGTACCCAGCGTCCGTCGGAAGTCTGTTTGCAGGTATAAACAACGCCTTTGCCCTTTGCCTTCAAGTCGCTGTTATAGTAATGGGCTATCATCGTCCGTCCCACGTCCTCGAATGGCAGTCCGCTGTCGGAATACAGCAAATCAACATTGTAATCGTCTATCAGTTCGCGGATACGGTCGTACCACTGACGTTGCCACACCGGATTTTTTGTCAGCCAGCCGTTATCGCCGGGTTCTGCCTGTCCATGGTAAAGATCCTGATATTCAGGATTCGTCCCGTCGTATGGAACGCCAGCCTTGTTGCCTACCTGGTCGGATCTGTGGCTTGACTGAAACCACGTGTAGCTTGCACCCAGATGTTCCGATACTCCAAAGTAAAGGCCTTCCTTTTTGGCTGCCTGCTGCCATAAGCCGACGACGTCCTTTTTGGGTCCCATATTGACCGAATTCCATTTGTGGAGCTTTGAATTCCAGAGGAAAAAGTTGTCGTGATGCGTTCCCATGCTGACAAAATACTTTGCGCCTACACGCTTGTAGAGCTTCATCAATTCCTCAGGATTCCATCTTTCGGCTTTCCAGAGAGGGATAATGTCCTTGTATCCAAACTCTGAAGGATGCCCGTAATGTTCAACATGATAGTTGTAATAGCCATTGGGCTTTCTGTAAGTTTCCTTCGCGCAGTCGTAGTACCCTCTTTCGTACATTCCGCGAGCATACCAGTCGCCCTGTCTGGGAACGGCCTGCGGTCCCCAGTGCGACCAGATTCCGAACTTGGCGTCGCGAAACCAATCGGGATATTTGTACTGTTTTAAGGATTCGTCGGTAGGCTTGTATTTTCCTTCCGTCATGGGCAAGTCTTTGTTTTGTGCGAAAACTGCAAATGACACGCTTGCCAGCGCCAATACTAAAAATGCTTTTAATCTTTTCATAATTACTATAATTCTTTTATTTTAATGTTTCTAAACCATATAAGAGCTTCGCCGTGTTTTCCCTGAAAGCCGATATATCCTTTTGTTGACAGTTCGGCAAAAGGTTTCGGCATCCATGACGGAATATTCGAACCGTCGGGATTTGTTTTCCCCGAAGTCCAGAGATTCATATCCATGTCTGTAACTTTTTTTCCGTTCAGCACGATCCTGATACTTTTTCCCTTTGCCGTGATTTTCATTTTGTTCCATTCGCCCGGCTTCTTTACGAGCTTGAAAGCCGAAGGAGCAAGATGTCCGTAAACCGCTCCGCATGAAGCTGTCGAAGCCGCCTGTTCGAAATGATCACAATAATCGTCTGCAATCTGGATTTCAACGGCATTGGGTATCCAGTTCTTTTTGTCCGAGCAGTATATCACCACTCCGCTGTTCGTACATTTGTCCGTTTTGAACTCAAGTTCAAGTTCGAAATTTTCATACTCGGAGGTTGACCATAAAGCCTTATCGGCTGTGGCTGAAATCACTCCGCTGGCATCCATCGACCATACGGCGGCGTCATAATCGGCATTCGACAGATTGGCAGAAAACAGCGGCTTCCCTTTTCTGGCGTCCGCAACTGCGCAAATGAATGCAATACACAAGATGCTTAAAAATAATCTTTTCATCATACAATTTTTATAAATTAAGGCGCAAAGATAAGGATTATTTATTACATAAACCGAATTAAATTTGAACACTTGTAAAAAACAGACGGATACTGCAGCGTAGTCGATATTTGATTAGAGGTACAATCCCTGTAAGATAACCTGACTTCTGTGGCTTGCAGACCGAAACAATAGTGCTCACCCGATGACAAAAAAAGGACTTACATTTTCTGTAAGTCCTTAATTTTGTGGGCCCAATAGGATTCGAACCTATGACCCTCTGCTTGTAAGGCAGATGCTCTGAACCAGCTGAGCTATAGGCCCCGTTTGCTTGGAAAAGCGGGACAAAGGTAAGGAAGTTTTTTTAATTAGCAAAAAAAATATGCAAAAAACGTAAAAAAAAATTTACGAAAGAAACATATCGATTGATTATTAAATATTTAACATGATCAATTAATATGTTCTTTTAATCGGAATTTTTACTTTATACGACTTGTTTAATGATAATTTTGTACTCATTATCCACGGATTGAAAATTTTCAGGACTTTATAGTTCGTGCCGTTTTTTTCGGAAAAAGCAATCCAGTCGATCGGACCTGTAACCTCAATCTCTTTATATATAAGAGGTTCAAATTTATTTTTCTGCGAGATACAAAATCCGTATTTTGCCGGAGCATTCATTATTATTTTGTATGCTACAGCTCGATAGATGTACCGTGTTGTTTCCTGATTGAGATGCAAATCGTAGTAGCTTTTCTGTTTTTGCAAGGCTGTCTGATTCGCTATATGCGCCATACCTACATTATATGAGGCGGCTGCCAGCGTCCAGTTTCCGAATTTGTTATATGCCATTTTCAGATATTCGCAAGCGGCTTTTGTCGCCTTTTCGAGATTATAACGTTCGTCTATTTCCGCAGTTATCTGTAATCCAAACTCTTTTGCCGTTACCGGTAAAAATTGCCAGAAACCGGCAGCTTTGGCAGGAGATACTACATTTTGCAGATTGCTTTCAGTAATGCATAAATATTTCAAATCGTCGGGAAGCCCGTATTGTTTTAACAGATTTTCGATGATTCCCATATATCTGCCTGTTAACTGAATAGTATATATCATTGATGAATGCCAATAAGTCAAACTGTTCAATTCCCTGCTTAAAGATTCCTTGACGTCAAAATACTCGAGAGGAACTTTTTCGCCGCAAAAACTCGCTTCGGAAGGTAGCGGCGGAGGGCTGATGTTTTGTTTGAGAGCATCGTTTCCGAGACTTAATTGTGCTGTAAGTGAATTTATACCAACAATCCAGAAAAACAGTATAATTATTTTTTTATACATAAAATTCATTAATTCAAGGGGGCAAAGGTAAGGTATTTTATTGCATAAACCAAATTGCACCACATCATCATCTGGCGT
>JAISDR010000041.1 GCA_031264645.1 Prevotellaceae bacterium
TCGGTAAAAGCGTAGACCGAAATCAGCGGAGCAGGCGTATCGCGACAGGCGTCCAGCGCATTTTTGAGCAGGTTGATAATAAGCTGTTCTATCAGCGAGCGGTCGGCATAAAGTCTTATATCCGCGGGTCTTGCGAAAAAAGTTACGGGTATCCTTTCCTTTGCAAACAGATTCCGGATGTCGTCGAAGAGTTCGCTTGCAGGAAAATATTTCATCACAGGCGAGGGAATATGAGTCAGTTTCCTGTAGTTCTCGACAAAATCGAGCAATCCCCTGCTGCGGCGGTGTATGGATTGCATAGCCGCCATCATTTCCCTGTATCTTTCCTCGTCCAGACAGTCGTCCGCCTGTTCCGAAATAGTTTCCGACAGCGAAATGATTGGAGCGATAGAGTTCATTATTTCGTGCATCATGACGCGTATAAGTTTCTGCCATGCTTCGGTTTCCGCTTTCGAGACAATGGATTCGTAAAGGCGCGACCTGAAAAGCTCGAGCGCTTCGTTCATGGATTTATTGAGGTTTTTCCCTCCCTTTTTCAGATTGGTCGGGAACGAAATGTTCAGGTCGCCGCTTCGTATGTTCATAATCATCTGCTCCATCAGGCGGATGGATTTCCGGTGATTCAGGGATATGGAAAAAATCAGTGAAATGATAATCAGTACGAACAGCGCCAGGAGAAAGTAATGCCCGTCGATAGCGAGCAGTGTAGAGCCGACAGCCAGCAGGAGAGCTGCAATCACTTCGATAACAATAGTCTTTGAACGGTTCATATTCCGAGTTTTTCCATTTTTCTGTACAGGGCGTAACGTGTGATTCCCAGCAGTTCGGCTGCCAGCTTCACGTTTCCTTCAGCCTGACGGAAAGCGCGTTCAATGGCTTCCTGCTCAAGCTTGTTGAGGTTGAACTCTTCATTCAGCTTTTTCGAGACGGCAGACGTGAATATGAAGTTTTCCACTCCCAGAACGGGTCTTTCGGCAAGTATCACAGCGCGTTCCATTGTATGCTCAAGTTCCCGTACGTTTCCGGGCCAGAGATAAGTTTGCAGCTTTGCCTTTGCGTCCTTCGATATTCCCTTTAACTTCTTGTTGTATTTACGGTTGAAGCGGGTAAAGAAATGTTCGGCAAGCAGCATGACGTCGTTGCCGCGTTCCCTCAGCGGCGGGATGTGTATTTCGATGGTATTTATGCGATAGAGAAGGTCTTCCCTGAACCGCTTGTCGATTACCATTTCGCGGATATTCGCGTTTGTCGCCGAAATGAAACGCACGTCTATCGGTATGGGGCAGGTAGTACCCAGACGTGTGATTTCGCGTTTTTCGATTGCGGTCAGCAGCTTCATCTGCATCGGAAGCGACAGGTTGCCGATTTCGTCAAGAAACAGCGTCCCGCCGGCAGCGACTTCCAGCCTTCCGGGCTTGTCGTGACGCGCATCGGTGAAGGCTCCCTTTTTATGACCGAACAGCTCGCTCTCGAAAAGCGATTCGGACACCGAGCCGAGGTCTATGGAAACAAAGATTTTCTCGCTTCGGGGCGATTTCCTGTGGATTTCGCGGGCGATAAGGTCTTTGCCGGTACCGTTTTCGCCGAGAATCAGGATATTGGCGTCGGTATTGCGCAGTTTTTCTACTGTCTCGAAGATATCTTTCATCGCGCTGCTGTCGCCTATTATTTCGTATGCACCCTCGCCCGCAGGAGCGGCAAGCGCGGAAATTTGCTGTTTAAGATGCTTCACTTCGATTCGGCTGTCGTGCAGTTCGATGGCGGAAAAGACGGTTGCCAGCAGTTTTTCATTTTCCCACGGCTTGGGGATAAAGTCCGAAGCTCCGGCTTTGATTGCCTGTATAGCCCTGTCCATGTCGGCGTATGCGGTAATGAAAATCACAACGATGTCGGGGTCTGTCTTCCTGATTTTTTCAAGCCAGTGGAAACCCTCCTTTCCGCTGATGGCGTCGCGGTTGAAATTCATGTCGAGCAATATGACGTCGGGATAATAATTGTTTATAAAATACTCCAGACGTTCCGGGTCGGCGCTCACTCTCACCTGTTCGACGTGCGATTTCAGCAGAAGATTCAGTGCAAGCAACACATCTTCATTGTCGTCGATTATCAGAATCTTTCCTTTTTTCATGATTTATTTTTTTTGCAAATGTACTTATTTCCGGAAATAATCCAATTCCTCGAACAATATATCGAATTTTAGCCAGCTTGCCCGGGCATAAAGATTTTTCCGGGGAACAGCCAGATGGAAAAAATCCCTGTTATAGACAAGCGGATTGCCATAATCGTCCGGATTGCTGTCGGCTACAGGATTGACGTAGCAGATTAAGCTGTCCGTGTCGCTTTCTACCGTCATAATGTACAGGGGCTTGCCCGAAGTCAGCTTCCGTTTTTCATCGTCCGTGACGTTCAGGTTGCTGTCGAACGAAATATTGCTGAAATAACTTAGATAGGCGTCCATTTTGAATTTGTCGAAGGGAACGTTTTTGCCCGCCGCGTCAAACAGGGATACGCTGTCGCTTATGCTGATTGAAAACGAGGCGTCCGGTTCTTCGCCGTTTTCAATCTTTATATGCCTTATCTGCCCCGGATTATATGAGAAAAGGATGTTGTTTTCCCAAAAGGCGGATTCCGTAACTATATAGTCGCCGAAATCGATATCCATGCCCGGAAGTTCCAGAACGTATGGCTTGTGTTTTCCTTCCATCAAGCCGATTACCTCCACATTTTCCTCGCCGGTAATCAGCAGATAATAGCTTTTTACGGATTTTTTCCCTTTAAATACGCTTATCAGTATTCCTTCGTCCGATATTTTTTTGACGGGATATGCGGACTCGCGGATTTTCGGCAGGGGACAGCGCACTTCGACGTCGGAAAGTATTTTCTTTAAATTCGCAATGTTCTGCATGTTTGCCTTGAAGGACGAAACAAGCCACTGTCCGTTTCCTGCTTTTGTCAGGACGGTATGAGCGTTTTCGTCGCGCAGTTCTATTCGTGTGATATCCTCCATGTTTCCAGTGGCAAAGCTGCTGTCCGAACTCCTGCAGCAGACAAGAATCATGCTCCCCAGAAATATGGACAGGATGTATTTTAGGGCATGTAAATTCATGGTATCATAATCGTTTAAAGCTTTTCAAATCTTTTTATTTTTTCAATAATACTGTATGCCGTGAGGTCGAAATGGGTGGGAACGATGGAGATATAACCCCTGCTCAGGGCTGTTTCGTCCGTTCCTTCCGCTCCCTCCTCCTCGTTATAGTAGTATCCTGTAAGCCAGTAGAGTTCTTCTCCCGTAAGCGGATCGGGATTCATTACAAAATCCTCATTCCACATGCCCCTGTTTTGACGGCATACTTTTATACCTTTTATTTCGTCGAATGGCAGGGCGGGGATGTTGACGTTCAGGGAAATGCCTTTCGGTATTCCGTTCGTCAATACTTCCTGCACAATTGTTTTACCGTATCTTATCGAAGCGGAAAAGTCTGCATCCGGCGAATGGTCGCAAAGCGAAAAGCCTATCGAGGGCATTCCCAGCATTGCCGCCTCGATAGCCGCTCCCATTGTGCCGGAGTAAATCACGCTCACCGAAGAGTTTGAGCCATGATTTATGCCCGAAACCATCAGGTCGGGCTGACGGGGAAGCAGACAGCTCATCGCTACTTTAACGCAGTCGGTCGGCGTCCCGGAACAGGCATATACCGTCAAGCCTTCCGATTCCCGGACTTTGTCAATGCTTATCGGATTCGGAACTGTCAATGCGTGCGAGGCTCCCGAACGCGGAACGTCCGGAGCTACTACAAATAAGTCTCCAAATGGAGAAAGCATGCTTATCAATGCCTCTAAACCTGCGGCATTTACACTGTCATCGTTTGATATTAAAATTAAAGGTCTCATCTATACAATCAAAATTTTTGCCGGTAATCCTGCCATTCGCGACAGAACTGCTCCATAAAAGTTGCAAAAGTACACGAATTTTCGCCATTGACAAAATCTGCCAATTAAACAATTAACAAACAAGTCTTTTAATTAATTATTTAGTTTTTTGTGTATGGCGATGTGTGTGTGACAAAATAGGATCTTATGCTCGTACAGGACTGCTAAACTGTCCTTTTTGCGCTCCCCCTAAAAAAAGGGACGCTCATTCCCGCGTCCCTTTCATTTTTGATTTACCCGTCTGTGGGTTTACGGCACGATGGCGCTTATAATTTCGCTCCACGGTCCCATTTGACCTTTTTCGTTTTGCCAGCAGATGGCAATGTAAACGGTTTTTCCGCGTTCTTCCTCCGTAAATTCGAGGATATGCGGAGTACGTGTAGCAAGCACGCTGCGGGTAAGGGCGCTGTGGTCGGCAGGCGGCGTGTCGAGCACCGCACAGACAATCACTGCACCGTCCACGCCGTAGGGCTTTGCCTTGCTTTTGCTGCCCTGGTCCTGAAAGGAGACTTTCAGACGGCGGAAATCCACCACCTCAATGAAGAGTTCCGGGCGTGTCTTCGGCACATCGACAGTCGTCTTCGTGTTGTCGTACACGTGAAGACCCATATCAAGGCGTTCGGCGTCGGTGATGATAGGGTTCTTCAGACGGAATCCTGCCATCGCGCGAACAAGCTCAACATATTTATCGCGTGCGGCATTCTTCTCCGCCACAATGACGGTGGTGCTGTCCGGGCTGTCTGCCTTTCTTTGCAGGACTACAAAAGCGTCGTAAGCAGTCTGCAAATTCGTAACCTCGTTGGAGGGAATGCCCCATCGAGATGCGCCTGCAGCTACTTTCGAGTTGAAATTGGCGCCCCAGGACACCAGTTCCGAATCTTTTTTGGGAATATAATCCCTGTGAATTTTACTCATCGTTTTTCACTTTAACTGTTAATACTAATTTACTTATATTCATACCTTTTGACAAGGCTGGTGAATCGTTTGGCAATATTACCGAGCGACGCGGAAACGTTTCCGGGAGACGCAGAAACGTTTCCGGGAGACGCAGAAACGTTTCCGGGAGACGCAGAAACGTTTCCGGGAGACGCAGAAACGTTTCCGAGCGGCGCAGAAACGTTTCAGAGCGGCGAAGAAACGTAT
>JAISDR010000059.1 GCA_031264645.1 Prevotellaceae bacterium
TTCCCAAAGCGTTTAAAGCCAGACCTACTACGGATTTTGCCAAAGAAAATCTGTTCAATATTCTGGAAAATTCGTTTGACCTCAGCGCTGTTAAAGTTCTCGACCTTTTTGCCGGAACAGGCGGAATATCATACGAGTTTGCTTCGAGAGGGAGTAAACATGTTGATACGGTGGAAATAGAACCTTTGCATTATGCGTATATAAAAAAAACCGCCGAAATTTTGGATTTCACTCAAATACATCCTGTTCGAAACGATTCTTTCCGTTTTCTCAAATTCTGCCGCGAATCATACGATATTATTTTCGCAGACCCTCCGTATGCCAACAATAAAATAGCGCTCATCCCAAAATTGGTGTTCGAAAATGATTTGCTTAACGAAGGAGGATACTTGATAATTGAACACTCCGCGACTAATAACTTTTCGGAAACCGAAGGATTTGTTCAACAGCGATGCTACGGCAGTGTGAATTTCTCTTTTTTGGGAAATGAAAGAGAATAGAAATAAAATACTAATTTTGCCGGCTGAATTTAAATGTATAAATTAATAAGCAGTATTTTAAAAAGATGGCAAAGTTTCGGGAATACAGGGAGTTTAACCTGTCTCAGATAAACAGGGATGTTCTGAAAGAATGGGATAAGAACGATATTTTTCACAAAAGTCTGGAAGAAAGAGCAGATTCTCCGGCTTTTGTTTTTTACGAAGGACCTCCTTCGGCAAACGGGATGCCGGGTATTCACCACGTTATAGCGCGCTCGATCAAGGATATTTTCTGTCGTTACAAAACGATGAAAGGCTATTTAGTCAATCGCAAAGCCGGGTGGGACACGCACGGATTACCCGTCGAGCTTAGCGTGGAAAAATCGCTGGGAATCACCAAGGAAGATATTGGCAAAAAGATAAGCATCGAAGACTACAACGCCGCCTGTCGCAGGGACGTGATGAAATATACCAGGGAGTGGGAAGAACTGACCCGCAAAATGGGATACTGGGTCGATATGGATGCGCCGTACATAACTTACGACAACAGGTATATCGAAACACTCTGGTGGCTGCTCAAACAGCTGTATGACAAGAAAATGCTCTACAAGGGCTACACCATACAGCCATACTCGCCGGCGGCGGGTACGGGCTTGAGTTCGCACGAACTGAATCAGCCAGGATGCTACAGGGATGTGAAGGACACAACCTGCGTTGCCCAGTTCAGGCTCAGCAGCGCCGACGTCGGGAACATTAACCGGATTTTCAATATCAGTGCGGACAAAGACGTCTATTTCCTCGCGTGGACAACCACGCCCTGGACCTTATCGTCGAACACGGCGCTGGCTGTCGGTCCCGAGATAGATTACCTTGCAGTACAAACTTTCAATCCCTACACGGGAATACCGATGTACGCCATTTTGGGCGAGCCGCTGCTGTATGCGCAGTTTAACAGAAAAGCCGAAAACGCCGATTTCGACAGCTATAATCAGGGCGACAAGCTTGTGCCGTTCAAGGTTCTGGGCAAATGCAAGGGAAAGTCTCTGGCTGGAATAAACTACGAGCAGCTTATTCCCTGGGTCAATCCGGGGGAAGGAGCGTTCAGAGTCGTTACGGGCGACTTTGTTACCACGGAAGACGGTACCGGGATAGTGCATATCGCTCCCACCTTCGGCGCCGACGACGACCGCGTTGCCAAAGCTAACGGCGTTCCGCCGCTGATGCTGCTTGACAGGGCGGGAAACCGCCGTCCGATGGTCGACCTGACGGGAAAGTACTTTCTTTTGGAAGACCTCGACGCCGGTTTCGTCAAAAACAGCGTGAATGTGGAACTGTACAGCGAATTTGCCGGACGGTTTGTCAAGAACGCCTACGACCCGAAACTTTCGGAAGACGACATGTCGCTGGATCTGGAACTGTCGCTGATGCTTAAACAGCAGAACTTGGTTTTCAGGATAGAAAAGCATGTGCACAATTATCCTCACTGCTGGCGGACGGACAAGCCGATCCTGTACTATCCGCTGGACAGCTGGTTTATAAAATCGACGGCGGCGCGCGACAGGATGATTGAACTGAACGGCACAATCAACTGGAAACCCGAAAGTACCGGGACAGGACGGTTCGGCAAATGGCTCGAAAATCTTCAGGACTGGAATCTCAGCCGCAGCCGTTACTGGGGAACTCCGCTGCCCGTCTGGCGTACGGAGGACAAGAGCGAAGAGAAATGCATCGGCTCGATGGAGGAATTTGCCGCCGAAATCGAAAAGTCCGTCAATGCCGGATTCATGGAAAAAAATCCGTTCGAGGGATTCGTTCCGGGCGACTTTTCGGCTGAAAACTACGGCAGAATCGACCTTCACCGCCCGTACGTGGACAATATCGTCCTTGTGTCCGATTCGGGACAGAAAATGTATCGCGAGACCGATCTCATCGACGTGTGGTTCGACAGCGGCGCGATGCCATACGCGCAGGTTCACTATCCCTTCGAAAACAGGGAAGCCCTTGATTCGGGGAAAGTTTTCCCTGCCGATTTCATTGCCGAAGGAGTTGACCAGACGAGAGGATGGTTTTTCACGCTGCACGCAATTGCGGCAATGGTTTTTGACGGGGTTTCGTTCAAGAATGTTGTTTCCAACGGGCTTGTACTCGACAGGAACGGCAACAAGATGTCGAAGCGGCTGGGCAATGCCATCGATCCCTTTGAGGTTATCGAGGAATACGGTTCCGACGTACTGCGCTGGTACATGATTACCAACGCGTCGCCATGGGACAATCTCAAGTTCAATATCGAGGGGATGAACGAGGTTAAGCGCAAGTATTTCAATACTCTGTACAACACTTATTCGTTCTTTGCCCTTTATGCAAATATCGACGGTTTCGACAATACCGCTCCCGAGGTTCCGGTTGGGGAACGTCCCGAAATCGACCGCTGGATTATATCGCTCTTAAATACTCTTGTCGACGAGGTTGACAGGAATTACGACAGCTACGAGCCGACCAGGGCGGGACGACTGATTCAGGATTTTGTCAACGACAATCTCAGCAACTGGTATGTGCGCCTGAACCGTAAACGCTTTTGGGGAGACGATAAGGGATTGAAGGACAAAATCGCTGCATATCAGACGCTCTACTGCTGTCTGGAAACGCTGGCAAAACTGTCGGCGCCCATAATGCCCTTCTATTCCGACGTCCTGTTTAAAGACCTTGCCGCGGCTTCGGGAAACTGCGCGTGCGAGTCGGTTCATTTAAGCCTGTTTCCGGTGTGCGACAGGAGTTTGGTGGATAAAAATCTCGAAGAAAGGATGGCTCTGGCACAGCAGTTGTCTTCGATGGTTCTGGCTCTGCGCCGCAAGGTAAATATTAAAGTCAGGCAGCCGCTGGCAAAAATGCAGGTTCCCGTGCTCGACGAAACTTTGCAGGAAAACATCGAAGCGGTTAAGCAGCTTGTATTAAACGAAGTAAATGTCAAGGAACTGGAGTTTATAAAAGACGCTGCCGGCGTTGTGGTGAAAAAAATAAAGCCCGTTTTCAAGACGCTTGGCGCTAAATTCGGCAGGCAGATGAAGGAAATTTCCGCGGCTATTGCCACATTCAGCCAGAACGATATAAACAGTTTCGAACGCAGGGGGAAATATACGCTTCAACTGCAGTCGGGCGAAGCGGAACTGTCTTTGGACGACGTCGAAATTCAGCTGGAGGATATTCCGGGACAGCTTGTTGCATCCGAAGGCTCGCTGACTGTCGCTCTGGATATTAATATCACGGAAGAACTCCGCCGCGAGGGTATTGCGCGCGAACTTGTTAACAGAATCCAGAATATCCGCAAAGACATGGACTTCGACGTTACCGACAAGATAAGCGTTACGATTGAGCGAAATCCCGATATCGAACCGGCTTTGAACGATTTCAAGGATTATATTGCAGGACAGACTTTAGCCCTGAATATTGAACTTGCCGACAGTCCGGCTGACGCCGCAGAGGTCGAAATGGACAGGATAATGTTGAAAATCGCGGTTAAAAGACTTGGAAAGTAAGGAACATGCAAAAAGTTGATTCTGTACGATAAGGAAGGAAAATATTTGCAATCCATTCCATTGAAAATTGCAGGAACCAATATTAAAATCGTTGCAGATGACAGAATATTAGTGTATGAAACAGGATTTGAAGAATATGTCGTTCATGAAATCAATTTATCCGGCGAAATCCTGCAAAGAGCCTTAAAAACTGCTAAAGCCGGCTGTCAGCCTGACAGAAGCTCGGCTGTTCGCCTGACAGAAGCTCGGCTGTTCGCCTGACAGAAGCTCGGCTGTTCGTCTGACAGAAGCTCGGCTGTTCGTCTGACAGAAGCTCGGCTGTCAGCCTCGTTACAAAAATTATGGTACTTTTGCAATCGAAAGTATTTGGACAATATATCAATAAATGAATAAAATATGATAAACAGATGTAATTCAACAAAGCGTTCTCCTGCAACAGTTGCGGGACGGTTTTTAAGCGGGAACATGGTTTTCCTGCTGTGTTTCCTGCTGTTTTCAGGAACAACTCTTTTTGCACAGAACACGTATCCTGCGGCGCCGGATCTTTTCGGCGGCCCGATGGGGATAGAACGTGTTCCGCATACAGGATTTCCGGTACATGCGCACCATCCGGTTTACACTTCGGAAGTGAATTTATAAATAACGAAGTATGACAGGAAGAATTTTATTATCAACTGTATTCCTGACACTGTTTCATGCAGGACTATTCGCTCAGGGAGCGGGCGCAAAGGTCGAAGATCAGCAGTATCCACTTCCGCCGGGAGCGGTCAGGCTGACGGGATTTCTCGACAGCGACATTCAAAACTCCGTCGAACACTGGAACAAGGGAGTTGTACCCTACGCCGAGTTTGCCGATTTTTTCCGGAACGGAAGACGTCAGTTTGCGCTGGGCGAGATGTGGGGCAAAGCGGTACGTTCCGGCTGCATGTTCTACCGTTACACGCAGGATCCCGCACTGAAACGGATACTCGACGCGACGGTAAAAGACATCATGAGTACGCAGCAGAGCAATGGCAGCATCAGTTGCGTCCGCATCAACCAGCAGCCCGACCTGCGCAACGGCGATTTGTGGGAACGCAAATATGTTATGCTTGCAATGGAAGAGTATTACGAATGGGTTTATTCCGACCCGAAGGTACTCGAAAGTCTCAAGAAACAGGCGGACTGCATCATTGCGCAAATCGGCAATCCTCCCAAAACGAAGATTACCGAACCCGGATGGAGCGCCACGGGCATCGAATCGAGTACGCTGCTCGAGCCTTTTGTGCGCCTGTATCGGATAACGGGCGAACAGCCCTACCTTGATTTTGCGACATATATTATAGAGGCGGGTGGAGCAAAGGATAACGACCTGTTTCAGCAGGCGTATGACAACGTGGAACCCCGCAGCATGGG
>JAISDR010000095.1 GCA_031264645.1 Prevotellaceae bacterium
GCGTCAATTTTTTCGAGTTCCAAATCAATAATATCGTCCATTATTCGCATTGCCTTATGGACATGGGATTTGAACAGCTCGAAATCGAATCCGGCTTTGTCGGTGAACGGATCAGTCACATATTCGTACAGGTTTATCGCCATCAAACGGCAGCTGTCATACGGACATAAGGGAATTTCTCCGCACGGATTGGTCGAAACAGTCCGGTAACCCAAATCGGCGTAACAGTCGGCAAGGGATTCTCTGATTATTGTGTCCCAGAACAGTACGCCCGGTTCTGCCGATTTCCATGCATTATGTATGATTTTTCGCCAAAGGACGTTCGCATCAATTTCCATTCTGAATTTAGGATTGTCGGAATGTATGGGAAACTGCTGGATATAAGGAGTTTTATTCAATGCGCAGTTCATGAAATCGTCGTCTATTCTTACCGAGATATTTGCTCCCGTAACTTTTCCCGAATCCAGTTTGGCGTCAATAAACCGTTCCGCATCAGGATGTTTTATTGATATTGAAAGCATTAAAGCGCCGCGCCGCCCGTCCTGGGCTACTTCTCTGGTCGAATTTGAATACCGTTCCATGAAAGGTACAACCCCCGTAGACGTTAAAGCGCTGTTCAGTACGGGACTTCCGGTCGGACGAATGTCCGACATGTCGTGCCCGACTCCTCCTCTCCGTTTCATAAGCTGCACCTGCTCTTCGTCCAGACGCATTATCCCGCCATAGGAATCAGCCGAATCGTCGTGCCCTATGACAAAGCAGTTGGACAGTGAAGCTATCTGATATTCATTTCCGATTCCGGTCATCGGTCCTCCCTGCGGAATCAGATATTTGAAATCTTTCAGCAACAGATATATTTCGTCCCTGTCCATACGGTTTTCGTATTTCTGCTCGATTCTTGCGATTTCGCCCGCTATCCGGCGATGCATGTCGTCCGGCGTCTGCTCAAAAATGTTCCCGAAAGAATCTTTAAGCGCATACTTGTTTATCCATACGTTTGCCGCGAGTTCATCCCCGTCAAAATACACAATGCTCGCCGACAGGCACTCGTCATAAGAATACGTGTTTTTCGCATGTTTACCTTTTTTCATTTTTCCCATATATTGCTAAATAATAAATATATAAATGTTTCTTCCTTCAATTTACGCGGCGGCAAGTTATAACAAGTATTCATGATACGGAGATAAACTTATTCAAAAGTTATTAACAATCCTCTTATTTCTTTTAAAATAAATCGTTTAACAGCTGCGACAGTAAAAATTTCTTCAAATTATTTCAAATTATTTGTGTATTAAAAAAAAACCTCTTACATTTGCGCGCTTTTTGGAGCTAATAAAACGGGGATGTTTTTTGGTTTTGACAGCAAGGTTAATTGAAATGTAAGCATGTCGAGCGTTGGGTTTTAGCTCGTTAATCTCAAAATTTCAAGCCATAACTGGCAACAACAAATATGCTCTCGCTGCTTAATACACAAAGTGTACAGGCTTAATCCGGCGACCCAAGGCGGCCGTCAGACGAGGATCTCACAAAAAGACCTGCCTTCCGGTTTTTTTGACTTTGAGGTTTCATCTTCCGGAAGGATAGCACGCGCGACACCTTTAAACGCATGCGAAAATTTAAAGGTTAAGGATAAAACCGATAGCTTTTTGTCAAGTTTTACCCCGACAATCTTAAAAAAAGATAAACATGTAGAAAGCGCTTTGGTTACTTGTTTGGACGCGGGTTCGACTCCCGCCATCTCCACATAAGGGGTTTAATTTGCTTAATGATACGGATTCGGTTTTTGGAATTGATACAAATAAGATAACAATAATCGACAGCGACGGCACGGAAACCCGTTTCGATCGTTTGAAGTACAAAACGAAATCCGCGCCTTATTTACGGCTGTTTTTCGACGCAAAATTCGACGAGTTGATAAACATTTTTGCCGAATCTCCGTCATGGATAAAATCCTGCTTCTGTCAATCAAAATAAATCATTCAAATCAGAACTTTCACATTCCATCCGGTCTTTCGACTCCCAGCACAGAGAAAAATCCCTGGATTTCATCTTCGGACACTCCGGCTTCCATTGCCCTATCATATTCGTCGATATAGCCGGGCGAAATGTTCAGGTATTTGCGATGAAAATAATCGTACTTGACGTACGCCAGAAAATAATGATAAATTCCTTTCGGCTCTATCATGATTGCAGCGTTCAGGTATTCAATTATTTTATCAATGTCGGCACGCTGTGCGACAAACGCCTTTTGCCCGCGCAACAGGCTGACTGCTGTGTCGAAGAATATCTCCGAATTGTCGAAATTGTCTTCAATTGCATTTTCAAAGGCGGAAATAGCCTTGTCATACAGTTTCAATTTCAGGTAACACATTGCAAGAGATGCGTTCAATTCACGGTTATCGGGATTTTCTGCCAGCGCTTTACGGTAGGCGATGGTATATTTATTCGTATCCGCAACAGACATGGAATTAACGCTTTCAAACGTAGCGATAATAACGGGACCTCCGCAATATTCGCATTTCTTCTGTTCGGTAGAAACATGCGCCCCGCAGCCGGGGCAGGCTAAACTGACTGTTTTCTGTGTCATACTGTATTAATTTACATTTTTATTATTAAATTCATAATTCACCTTCGTGTTATATTTTTCAACATATCAAGTTCGTCAATGGAACTGTTTACAAAACGATGCATTCTCTTTTCCCATTCAGCCAGACTGTCTTCGGAAGCGAGAGCCATTTCCTCGATAATTCCTTCGCACTTGTCGAGCATGGCGTTCAATTGAGAACGCGCTGTTTCGCTGTTCAGTACATTGGGAGTGAGAAATCCGATTTTCCCCTTCAGCCTGTCGAGGACGGTTTTGTTATTGGATTCCGTAGCATAACGGATACCCTTTTCCGCACAAAGCTTATCATATCGGGATGCCAGTAACGTTATTTTCTGCGTATAGTATTCCAGCGTATATTGCCTGTCGCTCAGCATATCTATCGTACTTCTATAATGGCTGTCAGCCTGAGCCGTCAGCACGGACACGATTATCCAGAGCAGTGTAAGCACGATGAGCGCGGCAATGTAAATCTTTAAGGAAAAGAAATGCGACAACAC
>JAISDR010000102.1 GCA_031264645.1 Prevotellaceae bacterium
TTAGAGAGAGAGAGAGAGAGAGAGAGAGAGAGAGAGAGAGAGAGAGAGAGAGAGAGAGAGAGAGAGAGAGATTTCGCGGGTGATGTTATTAAAAACTTTCTAAATATGCAAAAAATGAAGCAATTTATTTTTTGTTGTTGGTATCTTTTTTGTCTAAGATGGAAGTTGCTAAAATTAATGAAGAAAATCAATCAAAATTATGTTTTACACACGTATAAATAAGATAAAAATATTTAATGAGGAGAAGAAATTAAAGGAACAGTGCAATCACCGTAAAATACGGATTTACACTTATGTCGAACCATTTAACGAAAAAAAGCAGGCTCTAACATTTTCCGATTTGCTTCCACTCACAGCCAAGCAACGCAGGCAAAAACTGCTGGACGCCGTTCAAGCAGAGACGTCGAAATTTATCCAAAGTTGCAATCTCGAAATTATCGGAACGAATGATCATCAGACCTTACTGTTTGGTGAATCGGGTTTAATCATTTACAAAAATGAACAAATCCCCGAAAAACTGATTATCCAGATATGGATGATAGAATCAGACAACGGTATGTATAACTTCATTTTAGATGCAGATACAATTCTTGACAATGACATTTTCGAGGAACTGCTATCAACAGTTGAGATAGCTTTGACAGTTACGGAATCCGTTAATAATGAAGCTATAGATGTAAAGAAAACGGTTTTACAACTGTTACGCAGCAATTTGAATGTCGATGAAAGCGACTTGACGGGATATTGGCAAACATCTCTTTCTCGCACAGAGCATTATCCGCACGGGTTGTGCGACCGGCAGGATGAAGCCGGCATTACCGGCGTTACGGGAAATATGCTGGTTGACTATACATTATTCGGGTTCGAAAATGAAGCATCCTTTTCATCTACAATTGCCAGTGAAATGAACCTGCAACAACCCTTCAATGCCCCTTTAAATGCAACTTTTTCTTCATGGAAAGGAGCTGTGGGAGGAGAAGAAGAGTTTATACGTCAAATTTATCCTTTGGCTAAATATCTGTATGAAAATCGTGACGGCATTCATCCGCTGTTTCTCACTGCACAGGCGGCGCTCGAAGCGGGATGGAAAATCAAAACGCCGGGAAACAATATTTTTGGTATCACTAAAGGCGCTTCGTGGACAGGAGAAGTGAACCTGCTTCCAACTATCGAAATTTTTAATACGCCGGATAAAACTTATGTGCTTCCTGAAAAAATTGTCTCGCTTGAACAAATTGCTCCGGAAAAATACCGGTACAGGGTTTACCGGCAGTTTCGAGTATATACTTCGCTGGAAAACAGTTTGGAAGACTATATGTCGTTGCTGAAAGCTTCGCCCTATCACAAAGCATGGCCGTACAGACACGATCCGCGTGAATATGCCCGGCAAATGGCTGGCATGTATACCAAAAATCCGGATTATGCAAAAACATTAATCGCGGTAATTGACTTTGTTGAGTTAAAAGTTAAAAATTACAAGTTATGAAACCTAAAATTATGCTGGCATGTTATCAGGAAGGTTATACCAATGGATTCAATGATGCAATGGATGGAGAAGAAAGGAATTATGCAAATTTTCCTGAAGGAAAAGCGTCTCTTTCGATAAATGCGTACGATGCATATACCAACGGTTATAATCACGGCTATCTTGACGGACTGCGAAAAAAAGTGAAAGATACCCTACCTCGATGAAGAATGTAGTGTCCTGAACTTGCAAAACTGAAAATTTACAGGGAATTTTGTTGCACTCCGCATTGCTCTTTATTTTACGCCTGTTCGCATTTGTCCTGTAATTAGTTAAATATCTTGCCGTTGAAAAATAATTCGACATATATGTCTTGTGATTAATATTTTTTTTATACTTTTGCGCTCCCTTTTTGCCGGTTTTTATAATGCGGCGTGTAATGGGATCCGCGACAAAAGGTTGTCGGGATTGAGTAGCACAATTAAAATGTTTTTAAAATGAAGAAAATTAAGTTAGAAGGAACGGTGAGAACCGGTCTCGGAAAAAGAGAGACAAAAAAATTACGTGATGAACAGCAAATTCCATGTGTGCTTTACGGCAACGGAATAGAAAATTTACATTTTACAGCTCCTGTAAGCAGTATTAAACCAATAATTTATACTCCCGAAGCTTTTTTGATTGACCTGAATGTGTCGGATAAAAGCTATCTTGCAGTCTTGAGAGACATACAGTTTCATCCACTGAGCGACGAAATCCTTCATATTGACTTTTTCAATGTCGATGAGGCAAAGCCTGTTGCCATAGATTTGCCTGTCGTGATAGACGGTAATTCCGAAGGCGTTAAGCAGGGCGGCAAATTGCAGATTTTAGTTCGCAAATTGAAAGTTTCGGCGCGGGTAAGCGATCTCCCCGAAAATCTCACTGTCGATATTACGGATTTGGGACTGGGAAAAACGGTCTTTGTAAGAGATCTTTCCTATCCGAACATCGTTATTCTGACTCCCTCGTCTTCGACTGTGTGCCGTGTGAAGGCTACACGTGCATCCCGTGAACAAACGGCTCAGAAGTAAAAATGAGATAAAGGTTTATTACCCATAATTTTATTAAAATGAAGTATTTAATAGCAGGCTTGGGTAATGTCGGAAAAACATACGAAAAAACCCGCCATAACGCGGGGTTCGAGATACTGGACGTCTTTGCCGGGGCGTCCAGCGCCGTTTTCGAGACTGAACGCTATGGAGATGTGGCCGAAGCAAAATATAAAGGCAGAACTTTCGTTCTGCTGAAACCGTCTACTTACATGAATCTCAGCGGCAATGCGGTTTCCTACTGGTTGAAGGCGGAAAATGTTCCGCAGGAAAGACTGCTGGTTGTGCTTGACGATCTGGCGCTGCCTGAAGGGACAATTAGAATCAGGGGAAAAGGCAGTAACGGAGGACATAACGGCCTGAAACACATAGACCAGATACTGGGCAATTCAAATTATGCCCGCCTGCGCTTCGGTATCGGCAAGGATTTTCCTCAAGGATATCAGACAGATTATGTTCTTGCCAAATGGACAAAGGCCGAATACGAATCGCTAATCCCTGACTTTGAAACAGCTGTGGAAGCAATCAAAAGCTTTGCACTCGCCGGTCTCGAAAGAACAATGAATATCTACAATACAAAATCGAAGGTTGAAAATTGAAGGTCGAGGATATAAATGAAGACAAAAGGAGTAAATAAAGACGGAGTAAAAGTAAAATCGCCCGTTATTTTTGTTTTATTCATTCTTTCGTGTTTAAGCCATTATGCGTCGGCACAGGAATATGCCGGCGTCAAAGACGTGGAAACGTTTATGCGGCAGTACAAAAGCGTCTCGCAGGAAATAAAGACCCTCGAAGCGGATTTCACTCAGGAAAAGGAAATTGCGCTGCTCACAAATAAACTGCATTCAAGCGGACGGATGATATTCAGGAACGATAACCGGCTGAAAATCGAGTATTTCAAACCGAATGCCTTTATATTCGCCATGCAGGGCGAAAAGATTACCATAAAGGACGGCGAACGCGCCGCCTCGTCGATATCCACAAAAAGCAGCAGGCTTTTCGAGCAAATCAGCCAGATCACCATGCACGCAATCAATGGCAGGATTTTTGACTCCAAAGGCTTTAGCTCAAATATTCTGGAGGACGGCGATTCGTATCTGATTGTTCTTGTCCCCAAGTCCGGTGGAATCAGGGAGTACTACAGGGAGTTGAATCTGCATATCGCAAAAAAGACTTTCCTGATGGAAAAAATGACAATGAAGGAGACCTCGGGAGACAAAACCGTGATGAATTTTAAAAATATCAGGACAAATAATGCAGTATCCGATGAAGTTTTTGTTGTCGATTAGTATATGGCTGGCAGCCGGCGCTTCAATCCTGAATGCGCAGGCAATGTCCGGCGAGACCTTTTTTAACGCGCTTGTCGAGGTTTCGGGACATGCGATATCGGGTATAATGGTGATTAAAAACGACGTGCAGGATGAAAACAGATGCAGGATACTGTTTACCACGATTGCCGGTCCGAAACTGATGGACATGCATATCACCCGCGATGACTGCGAAATACTGTATGTGACGAAAAAGTTAAGGAAGAAGTTCATTCTCCGGCTGTTTCAGAAAGATTTTGCGCTCGTTTCGGGGCTGTACCTGTCAGACCGGAATAAAGACTGCGCGGCTGACAGCTGTTCAGTGAAACTGTCGAAAAAAAAGTCGGCGCATTATCTGTACGACGCTCAAAACCGGATTGTCAGAGCGGAATACCGCGGCAGGGGGAAACCGCTTTTCGCCGCCGTTTATACATATAATAACAAGGACAATCCCGAATCCATTATACTGCAACATTATAATTTCAGGATGAAAATTACGCTTACCGCAATAAATTCAACATGCACGGACTGAAAAAAATACTTTTGATTACATGCGGGAGCATATTTCTCGCGCTCGGCATTCTCGGGATATTCCTTCCGCTGCTGCCAACCACGCCTTTTCTGCTGCTGACGGCGGCATGTTATGCCAAAAGTTCGGAACGTCTGCTGGAAAAGCTGCTGAACAATCGCTGGGTCGGCAGGTATATCACCGATTACCAGAAAAATAAAGGCATCAGGAAATCAATAAAAATCTATGTGCTGCTGCTGCTGTGGACCTCAATCAGCATTTCAATTGTCTGTGTGGATGCGCTGTGGATCAGAATCCTGCTGGGATGCGTGGCGGTGGGCGTTACTGTACATATTTCAACTTTCAAGACACTGTAAACATGAATATTGAGAGTATCATAAAACCCGACGCCCGTATTGACGACAGTGTGATTCTCGACTGTTTCGGATTTCAGTATGACAATTGCGAGCTTTTCCGCAAATATGTCGAGCTTCTGGATGTAAATGTCTCATCCGTAGGGGATATTCCCTTTTTGCCCGTCAGATTTTTCAAGACAAACAAAATCTATTCTTCGCCCCGCATGCCCGAAACGGTTTTCACAAGCAGCGGTACGGGCGGAATGGACGTCAGCAAACACTGTGTCGCCGATGCAGGCATCTATAAACTAAGCTATACTTCCGGATTCCGCTATTTTTTCGGAGACATTTCCGGATATGCCATACTTGCCCTGCTGCCTTCGTACCTCGAAAGGCAAGGTTCGTCGCTTATCGCCATGGTTCAGGGTTTAATGGAGATTTCGGGAAATCCGCTGTCGGGATTTTTCCTGAATAACCACGGGGAACTGTTTGAGACTTTGCAGGTTTTGAAGAGGGATAATGTCCCCGCCCTGCTGTTTGGCGTAAGTTTCGCCCTGCTGGATTTTCTTGAAAAATTCAGGATTGACTT
>JAISDR010000002.1 GCA_031264645.1 Prevotellaceae bacterium
ATCAAATCCGCGACGATTTCGACAAGAATGTCAGGATATTATCCATAGAACCGGACACTATCTACTTCAACATGTCCGAACATGTTACAAAAAAAGTTCCGGTTACGGGCGATTTCAGTTTATCGTTTAAAGATGAGTTCAGGCAGTATGCTCCCGTGCAGTTTTCCCCCGACAGTGTAACGATAGTCGGTTCGCAGGAGCATGTAGCCAAAGTGAACTCGGTATCTTTATCTCCCAAAAAGTATGAAAATATTGATGAAACGATAGAAGATATTTCTACTGTAAGCAATATTATTGCAAATCCCTCTAAGATTCGTTATAAAATTCCGGTGGAAAGGTGTACGGAAGGAACCGTTTCTGTTGCAGTGAAAACAGTTAACGTGCCGAGAGGCAGCAAATTAATCCTTTTACCTGCCAGAGTTGAGATTAAATATGTTGTTCCTCTAAAAGATTTCGCTTCGGTGTCGACGACCGACTTTTTTGCCGAAGTGGATTTCAACGACACTAAAACGTCTTTGAGCAGGTATGTCAAAGTTAAAGCGGTACAGTATCCTTCTTCCGTTTTTGATATCAGAATGGAACCCTCTTTTGTCGAATTTCTTATTCAAAAATAATGCTCAGGGTAGGACTTACGGGAGGAATAGGCAGCGGGAAAAGTATTGTCTGCAAGATTTTTTCCTTACTGGGCATACCTGTTTATCAGGCGGATATTGCAGCAAAAAAACTCTATGATACAGATCTTAAATTACAGAACGAATTGAAATTGCTGTTCGGAGAACATCTGTATAATACAGACGGAATGCTTGACCGGCAAAAACTTGCAGGCATAATATTTTCGGACAGGGAAAGTCTGGAAAAAGTAAACAGGCTGGTTCATCCGGCTGTCAGGAGAAATTTTCTTGAATATATTTCACGCCTGCCTGAAACAACTCCATACGTAATACATGAGGCGGCAATACTTTACGAGTCCAAACTGGAAGATATGTTCGACATGATTATAAATGTATGGGCTCCCGAAAATATACGAATTAAACGTATTCTGCTGCGGGAAACTGCAAGCGAGAATGATGTAAAACAACGCATTGCCGCCCAATGGTCCGACAAGCTGAAGATCGAACTGTCGGACTATAATGTAATAAATGATGACAAAACCTTAATCCTGCCACAAATATTGCAGATACATAAAGAATTAAAGAGTTGACAGGAGACACATTATTTTGAGGCGCTAAGGAATTGACTGTTTTCTTAATCTCTTGTGATAAAATATTGCCGTCAGCTTTAGCTGACGGAACTTTTTGAACATCCTTCATTTTCTTATCCGTCAGCTAAAGCTGACGGCAATATCTTTAACCGCTCGGTTAAATGGTCTTTAACCGCTCGGTTAATTAAATAGTCATTGACCGAACTGTCAAAGGGTCTTTGACCGAGCTGTCAAAGGGTCTTTGACCGCTCGGTCAAAAGGTCTTTGACAGCCCGGTCAAAAAGATTTCAGCAGCGATTTAACGATAAGCCGGTGGAATGGCTTGACAGGCAGGAAGTATATTCTGCCCCATACATTATGAAATCGGACGATGGTTGTGAGGCAGATAAATGACCTTTCCCTGTCAATCAGCGTTGACAGTCTGAAGCACAGATGCATGTCGTCCTCGCCCATAACGATTTCGTTCGCGTTACGCTCTATAACTGTAAAGTATCCCGCTTTTGAGCCGGCGGGATAATGTGTCGCTTCCTTCACGGTTTCGTTTGTGCCGGTTTTCAGTCCGAATATCCCGACAATACCGTTCCTGACTTTCATAAGCGTAATTATCCATTGCGGCATTTTAAAAATCCGGCTTGTAATTTCGTCTATCGTTTCATCTGTCTGCTTTATGATGCGGTATGAATCGCAATAGTCCGTTTTCCCGAATCCGTTTGATATAATGGAGTTAGGGGGGATTTCGTTCGACTTTACAATCCGTTTCATATTCCCCGTCTCAGTCTTGCCACGGGAATATTCAGTTTTTCCCTGTATTTTGCAATAGTCCGGCGGGCAATCGGGAAGCCCCTGTTTTTCAGTATTTCCTTTATTTCGTCGTCTTTCAGAGGTTTCTGTTTATCTTCCTTTTCGATACATTCCATGATTATATTTTTCACTTCCCGTGTCGACACCTCTCCCGTATCGGACTGAATGCCTTCCGAGAAGAAGAATTTCAGGGGAAAAAGTCCCCAGTCGCACTGTACGTACTTGCTGTTCACAACGCGCGAGACCGTGGAGATATCCAGACCGGTAGGCTCGGCTATATCCTTCAGAATCATCGGGCGGAGGTCGTTTTCGTTTCCCGTCTTGAAATATTCCTCCTGAAATTCCATAATGGCGCCCATCGTACTGAGCAGCGTTTGATGGCGCTGTTTTATGGAATCGATAAACCATTTGGCGGAATCGATTTTCTGTCTCACGAAGTTTATTGTATTCCTGTCCTCCTGCGAGAGTTTGCGTTTGGCGGAATAGTTGCCGACCAGGTCCGAATAGTCCTTGTTGAGCCGGAGTTCGGGGATATTGTACGAATTAAGAGCGAGTTCGGGCTTGCCGTTTTTATATTCGAGAATAAAATCGGGAATAATCTGCTGTCCCTGTTCGATAAACATACTTTCGTCGCCCATTCCGGGTTTCGGGTTCAGCCTCAGTATTTCCTTGACGGAATCCTTCAGCAGCTTCTCGCTGATTTCGAGCTTCAGCATTATTTTGGAATAATGCTTTTTTGAGAAATCGTCGAAATATTCGTTAAGTATAATTTCCGCCGTTTTTATTTCGTCTGTCTGTTCCTTGCCTTTCAACTGTATAAGCAGGCATTCCTGCAGAGTTCTCGCCCCCACTCCCGGAGGGTCAAACGTTTGAATCATTCCCAGTATTTCCTCCAGTTCCTGCACGGTAGATTTAATTCCCACCTTAAATTCGATATCGTCCGTAATCGACGTCAGGTTTCGTCTCAGATACCCGTCGTTGTCAATACTTCCGATTATGAAAGTTCCCATAACGTACTTTTCGCTGTCGAGATACTGAAAAGCAAGCTGTTCTTTCAGCGACTGCTGCAGGCTCACCGAATCGCTTATCACCGAATACTCCCGGCGTTCTTCCGTTGAATTGCTTCCAGTCGAGGTTTTGTAGGCGGGAGTTTCGTCTTCAATATAATCTTCCAGCGAAAATTCTTCTTCGTTACTGTCGGTTTCGGCAGGCTGTTCGTCCGAATTTGTCTCCTCTTCTTCCAGTATCGGATTTTCTTCCAGTTCCTTCTTTATTCTCTGTTCCAGCTGAATCAGCGGCAGTTCGAGCAGTTTGATTGTCTGAATCTGCAGGGGCGAAATCTTCTGGAGAAGCTTCTGATGCATATTTTGCTTCATTGTACACTGTTTTTATTCAATAATTATTCATCGTTCCGTTATGGGAATATATTGCTGTTCGTCAAGGATATTCTTATACGCGGGACGGATAATGCGCTTGCTTTTGAAATTCAGTTCCTCGATGCGGTGAGCCGTCCATCCCACAATGCGCGCCATGGCAAACAGCGGAGTATAGATAATCTGTTTCAGACCCATCATTTCGTACACATAACCCGAATAAAAATCGACATTGGAAGATACCTGCGTCGAAAGCCCCTTGTATCTCTTGAAACATAAGATAGCCCTTTCTTCCAGAAGTTCAAGGAAATCGAACTCCTTCTCGCATTTCTTTTCCCTGGCAAGAGTGCGTCCAAGCTCTTTCAGCAAGGTAACGCGCGGGTCGGATATCGTGTACACCGCATGACCGATTCCGTAAATCAAGCCCGACTTGTCGTAAACCTCCCTGTTTAACATCCGCGTGAGATATGCGTCGATTTCGTCCACGTTCGTCCAGTCGGCGATATTTTCTTTCAGGTGCAGAAACATGTTTGCCATCTGGATATTCGCGCCTCCGTGCAGGGGACCTTTCAGCGAGCCTATTCCGGCGGCAATAGCCGAATAGGTATCCGTTCCGGTCGAGCTTGTTACGCGCACCGTGAACGTCGAATTGTTTCCGCCTCCGTGTTCCGCCTGCAGCACGAGCATAAGGTCCAGAGTGCGGGCTTCCAGTTCGGTATACGTTCCTTTCAGCATGTACAGGAAATTTTCGGCAATCGACAGGTTTGCTTTGGGATGACGGATATTCAGCGAACGCCTCGAAGAGCTGTGACGGTAGATATTATACGCATACGCGATAATGGCGGGAAGTTTGGAAATCAGCTCGATTGACTGGCGCATGAGATTGTCGGGAGTAATATCGTCGGGATTGTGGTCGAAGTTATACATTTCGAGAACGCTGCGCGCCAGGATATTCATGATGTTCTGACCTTCGAGATCGATGATATTCATTTTTGTCTTCTGAGCCAGCGGCATGTTGTCGTTCAGCAGTCTTTTGAAGTTCTGCAGGTCTTCCCTGTCCGGGAGTTTTCCCGACAGCATCAGGTAGGCGATTTCCTCAAAACCGAAACGTTTTTCCTCAATCAGTGCGCGTACAATATTCTCGACGTCGTAACCGCGATAGTACAGCTTTCCGGGAATCGCTTTCAGCCCGCCTTCGGGTATGCGTTCATATCCGACGACATTGCCTATCTGCGTAAGTCCAACCAGAACCCCCGACCTGTCTTCGTTGCGCAAGCCGCGTTTTACATTATATTTTATAAACAGGTCATTATCAATCCTGCATGTGGTTTTTACCGTTTCGGACAGTTTATATATAAGATATTCCTTTTTCATAATAGTAATAATTCATTAATTCATAATTCATAATTCTTCCGCGTCTATCAAATTCATAATTGCATCGCCAAACTGAGCAGTTCCAAGCGCTTTCCTGTTTGGCGTACAGCAGGCTATGTCTACGGTTGATTCACCTCTGGCGAAAACCTGTTCCATTGCCGATGTTATCAGTTTTGCCGCTTCATTCCATCCTATATATTCGAGCATCATCACCGACGAGAGCAGTAGTGATGAAGGATTTGCGATGCCTCTGCCGGCTATGTCCGGCGCGGTGCCGTGTGTCGCCTCGAAAATGGCGTGTCCGCTGGAATAGTTTATGTTGGCTCCCGGAGCGATGCCTATGCCGCCAACCATTGCCGCCAGCTGGTCGGAAATGTAATCGCCGTTGAGGTTCAGGGTCGCGATGACGGAATAGCTTTCCGGCTTCAACAGGGTGTTTTGCAGAAAAGCGTCGGCAATGACGTCCTGTATTACCATTTTTCCTGACGACCAGGCTTTGACGAACACGTCGAGCGCCGCGTCTTCTCCCTGTTCCTTCATTATTTTTTTGCATTGAGACATGCTGAGAACCCTGTCCGCATATTCGCGTTCCGCCAGCTCGTATCCCCAGCGTTCAAAACCTCCTTCGGTGAATTTCATAATGTTGCCTTTGTGGACAAGGGTAACGCTCGGCAATTTTTTCGCCAGCGCATATTCTATCGCCGCACGCACCAGCCGTTCAGTGCCTTCCTTCGAAACGGGCTTAACTCCAAACGACGATGTTTCGGGAAAACGGATATTCGAAACTCCCATTTCCGAAGTCAGGAACTGAAGGAATTTCCCGGCTTCGGGCGTCCCCTGCTGCCATTCGATTCCGGCGTATATGTCTTCCGTATTCTCCCTGAAAATTACCATATTGACATTCTCCGGCTTCCTGACAGGCGACTCTATTCCCTTAAACCAGCGGACGGGTCTGAGACAGACATACAAGTCCAAAGTCTGGCGAAGCGCGACATTCAGCGAGCGGATTCCTTCGCCGACGGGGGTCGTAAGCGGTCCTTTTATACCGATATAATATTCGCGAAAAACGTCTATCGTTTCATCGGGCAGGTAACTGCCTGTACGCTTGAATGCTGTTTCCCCAGCCAGTACTTCTTTCCATCTTATCAGACGCTTTCCATTATACGCCCTGGCTACGGACTTGTCGACTATACGCTGTGTTACAGGAGTAATTTCCGCCCCGACGCCGTCTCCTTTAATATACGGAATCGTAAGCTCGTCCGGCACAATTAACTTGTCTTTATCTTTTTTTATCTTCATACCCTTTTTATTTTCATTTTGTGTGTATCCGCTTTAAATTGCCCGCAAAGATATATAAAAA
>JAISDR010000256.1 GCA_031264645.1 Prevotellaceae bacterium
ATTCCCTCGACTGTAAAACGCATTGCCGTACTCGACAGGACAAAAGAACCGGGAGCTACCGGAGATCCCTTATATCTCGACGTACTAAGCCTGTACTACAGATGCGCCGACGCTCCTCTAATCGTAGGCGGTCGTTACGGCTTGAGTTCAAAGGACACAACGCCTGCGCAGATTCTGTCCGTTTTCGACAATCTTAAACTGAACGAACCCAAAAATCAGTTTACCATAGGAATTAAAGACGATGTAACGTTCAAATCCTTACCTCTTGGAGAAGAAGTCAGCATGTCCAAATCCGGAACATACGAAGCTAAATTCTACGGGCTGGGTTCCGACGGTACTGTTGGGGCAAACAAAAATACTATCAAGATTATAGGTGAAACAACGGATAAATACTGTCAGGCGTATTTCGCTTACGACTCGAAAAAATCGGGAGGATTCACCACGTCGCATCTTCGCTTTGGCAACCTGCCGATTACATCGCCGTATCTTGTCAATACTCCCGACTTCGTAGCCTGCCATGTCCCTTCGTATGTAAATAAATATGATATCCTTGCAGGCGTCAAAGAGGGCGGAACATTCCTTTTAAACAGTCTTTGGGATGCGGAAGAAACAAAAACGCGCCTTCCCGATTCGGTTAAGAAAATCCTCGCCCGGAAAAAACTGAATTTCTACATAATAGACGCAACAAAAATTGCAATGGAAATCGGTTTGGGAAACCGTACAAACACTATTCTGCAATCGGCGTTTTTCAAGATATCCAATGTGATACCCTATGATTTAGCCGTAAAGGAAATGAAACATGCCGTCGAAAAAAGCTATGGCAAAAAAGGCGGCGACGTGGTTGCAAAAAATAATGCGGCAATAGACCGCGGCGGTGAATATGAAAAGGTCGAAGTCCCCGCCGAATGGGCAAATCTCGACGCTCAGGCTCTGTCGTTGAGAACAGGCGGCGAGGTTCCGAAGTTTATATCGGAAGTTGCAGACGTCATGAATGCGCAAAACGGCGATTCACTGCCTGTCAGCGTGTTTACGGGACGTGAAGACGGTACTTTTCCCGCCGGAACGACAGCTTACGAGAAACGCGGAGTTGCAACAACCGTTCCCAAATGGATACCGGGCAACTGTATACAGTGTAATCAGTGCTCGTATGTTTGTCCTCACGCTGTCATCCGTCCGTTCCTGCTGACAGAAGCGGAACTGGAGGCTATGCCGGGCGAACACGACGCAGTGAAGGGAAACGGTCCTTTCAAGGAATATTATTTCAAGATACAGGTAAGTCCTCTGGACTGTACGGGCTGCGGCAACTGTGCCGACGTCTGTCCTGCAAAGAACAAATCTCTGGTAATGGAACCGCTCGAACAGCATTTGAAGGAACAGGAACGTTTCGATTATCTGAATGTGAAAGCGGGCTATAAAGACAAGGTTGCCGATAAATTCCAGAATCTGAAAAACAGTCAGTTTTCACAGCCTTTGTTCGAATTTTCCGGAGCCTGTGCCGGTTGCGGTGAAACGCCTTACATCAAAGCCATCACTCAGCTGTATGGCGACCAGATGCTGATTGCCAATGCAACAGGCTGTTCTTCGATTTATGGCGGTTCGGCTCCTTCGACGCCATACACGGTAAACGCTAATGGTCATGGTCCGGCATGGGGTAACTCCCTGTTTGAAGACAATGCCGAATTTGGTCTGGGAATGAACGTTGCGACCGAAAGACTTCGCGACCGGATCGAATTTCTGATGAGCGAATGCAAAGCTAAAGCCGACTGTTCCGAAGAAGTCAAAACTCTGTTCGACGAGTGGACTGCAAACAAAAATATCGCCTCGAAAACAAGGGAACTGTACGACCGGATTGTTTCCCTGACGAAAGACTGTACCTGCGAATATTGCAGGGAGATATACGGCTTGCGCCAGTATCTTGTGAAAAAGTCACAGTGGATATTCGGCGGCGACGGCTGGGCTTACGATATAGGTTATGGCGGTTTAGACCATGTGCTGGCTTCGGGCGCCGACGTTAATGTGCTTGTGCTTGATACCGAAGTGTATTCGAATACCGGAGGTCAATCGTCAAAATCTACTCCGGCAGGAGCTGTCGCAAAATTTGCAACCTCCGGAAAGCGCATACGCAAGAAGGATTTGGGAATGATGGCGATATCTTACGGATATGTTTATGTCGCGCAGGTTGCCATAGGCGCCAATCAAAATCATTTCTTCAAGATAATGAAGGAAGCCGAAGCTTTCCCCGGTCCGTCCCTGATTATTGCTTATTCTCCGTGTATTAACCACGGACTGCGCGCAGGAATGGGCGCAACGCAAAGGGAACAGAAACTCGCTGTGGAAGCCGGTTACTGGCATTTGTACTCGTTCAATCCCCTGAGGGAAGAACAGGGACAAAATCCGTTCCAGCTCGACAGCAAAGCGCCGGACTGGTCGAAATTCCAGGATTTTATCAGAGGCGAAACACGTTATCTGTCGCTGACAAAAACTTTCCCGCAGGAAGCGGAAACATTGTTTGTCGAAACTCAGCGTAATGCCGAATGGAGATATAATCAGTATAAAAAACTGGCGAATAATGTAAT
>JAISDR010000013.1 GCA_031264645.1 Prevotellaceae bacterium
TCTTAGTTTTTAGTTAATACAGTCCTCCGTTGATAGATATCACTTCGCCTGTGATATATGATGATTTGTCCGATGCGAGGAAAGCCACGAGATCGGCAACTTCCTCCGGCTCGCCGAATCGCTGTACCGGAATCGTTTTCGCGAGTTCCTTTTCCGGAACATCCTTAGTCATGTCGGTACGTATAAAACCCGGAGCTACAGCATTGACCGTAACGCCCTTGCGCGCGACTTCCTGCGCCAGGGCTTTAGTCGCTCCTATGACTCCCGCTTTTGCCGCCGAATAGTTTGTCTGTCCGGCTAATCCTTTAAGTCCCGACACCGAAACGATATTTATAATACGTCCAAACTTATTGCTTAACATCGGAATAAGCAGCTTTTGAGTAATATGGAAAAAGCCGTTCAGCGAAGTGTCGATCACGTCTTTCCATTGACTTTCCTGCATCCATATCAGCAGGGAATCGTTTTTTATTCCCGCATTATTCACTAATACAATGATTTTGCTGTCGGGATTGTTTTGCATCCATGCATCGAGAGCGGAATCCACGCCTGCCCTGTCTGCAACGTCAAACGGAATCAGTTCGCCTGTTCCGCCTTTGGATTCGATTTTGTTTAAAGTGTCAAGAGCCTCTGCCTCGCTGCTTTTGTAATTAATCAAGACATGGTATCCCAGTTCTGCCACAGCGATGCTGACCGCCTTGCCGATTCCTCTCGAACCTCCTGTAACTAAAGCACATTTCATTTTTCAAAAAATATCTGTAATGGATTGAACATAATAACTTCCTTTAATTTCATCAGCTCGTTTCTTGTTGAACGGTCGCCGTTTACCGGAGCAAAAACATTCCTTAAAATGGAATGGATTTTCCGGCTTTCGCTTGACAGTTCTTCCTTGCAGTCAAGCATGTCGACGCCCTGAATCACTGCCGCCGCCTGAACTGCAAGAATTTCGAAAACATTGTCTATTATTCTTTTAGTTGTGCAGGCAGCGTTAAATCCCATGCTTACAATATCCTGATTGTCATTATTGTTGGGGATGCTGTGGATGTAGCTGGATGTGGACAGCGCCTGATTTTCGGCTGCCGTGGACGTCGCGGTAAACTGAATCCCCTGAAAGCCGAAGTTAAGTCCCGGAGTTCCACTGTTCACAAAGGGTTTAAGACAGCCGTTTATGGCGGGATTCATCAGATAGTTCAACTGGCGTTCGGCTAACATTCCGACACGTGTCATGACGAGTTTCAACTTGTCCATCTCCAGTGAAATACAGTCTCCGTGAAAATTCCCGCCGTGATACACGGTTTGCGCTCCGGCGTCGACCACCGGATTATCGGTTGTGGAATTGAGTTCGTTTTCGACAACCTTTCTGGCAAAAAGCAGAGTGTCGTAAACCGGTCCCAGAATCTGCGGGATACAGCGCAACGAATAGAAGGGCTGTACTTTATGCTCGATATGATTTTCACGGACGATTTCTCCGTAGAGCGTTTCCCTGGACTTTATCCGCCGGGAATCTTTCAGAAACTCTCTCATTTTGAGCGCTACCGTCTGCTGTCCCGACTGCTGCCTGACGCTGTTCAGACCTTCGGAATAGTGATCGTCATACGACTGCATCATTTCGTTCATGCAAGCCGAGAGCGCCAGCGACCATTCCAGAGCCGTTTCAGCCCTGTAAACGTTCAGCGCCGCAACAGCAGTCATGGCTGTAGTTCCGTTCATTATGGCTATGCCCTCGCGTATGCTTATTTTCAATGGATTGACGGATTTCAGGCTGAAGGCTTCAGATGCGGGCATTATCCTGTCTCCGCAACAGACTTCGCCTTCGCCGATGATGTTGAGGGCGACATGCGCCATCTGTACAAGGTCGCCGCTTGCTCCTACGCCGCCGTGCAGAGGAATGCACGGAACGATATCCTCAATCACCATGGCAACTATCGTGTGTATCAAATCCGTATGGACTCCGGAATATCCGCAAAGCATGGCGTTCAGCAGATTGATCAGCACGGCTTTGGCATAATCCTTTTCGAGATACCCGTTCAGTCCCGAACTGTGACTGCGGATAATATTGTATTGAAGATTAAGCAGGTCCGCCTCGTCTATCCTGTACTGCGCCATTGGTCCGAAGCCGGTGTTGATGCCGTAAATCAGCTTGTCTTTGGAAAACTCTTTTAGAAACCGGTGGCTTTCCGCGACTTTTTCCAGCGCGTCCTTATCGACATACAGAAAACAGCCTTCGAATATCAGGCGGTGCAAGTCTGTGATATTTAGCGAATGTCCATCAAGTTTAATCATAGCGCCCGAATCAGAATATACTCCTTTTTGCCTTTACGGATCAGTAAATACTTGTTTTGAAGCAGGTTTTTCGTTCCCAGATCGAAATTCTCGTCGCTTATTTTTTCTTCGTTGATGCTGAACCCGCCTCCGCGAATCAGTTTTCGCAACTCGCCCTTCGAGGACAGAATGGGAATTTCACGGGTAAACAAATCCAGCATCGGAACGGTTTCCAGAGCGTTTTTACTCGTTTCGAATATCGGTACGCCTTCGAAAACTTCGAGCAGGGTCGCTTCGTCGATCTTTGCTATTTTTTCCGTATTTTTCCTGTCAAACAGGAGATGGGAAGCATCAACGGCGCTGTTGTAGTCTTCTTCGGAATGAACCATGCAGGTCAGTTCCTTAGCCAGGGTTTTCTGGAGTACGCGCAGGTGCGGATTCTGCTCGTGCATTTCGGTCAGCGTGTGTATGGTTTCCTTGTCCAGCATTGTGAATATCTTGATGTATTTTTTTGCGTCCTCGTCGCTGACGTTGTGCCAGAACTGATAGAACTTGTAGGGCGATGTATATTTCGGGTCGAGCCAGATGTTTCCCTGTTCCGTTTTCCCGAATTTTCCGCCGTCGGCTTTGGTTATCAGCGGGCATGTCAGACCGAAAGCTATTCCTCCGTCGATGCGCCGGATAAGTTCGGTTCCGGTAGTGATGTTTCCCCATTGGTCGGAGCCTCCCATTTGCAGCCGGCAGTTCTTCGTGCGGTAAAGATGCAGAAAATCATAGCCCTGAAGCAGCTGATAGGTAAATTCGGTGAACGACATTCCTTCCCGCGAATCTCCCGAAAGGCGCTTTTTGACCGAATCTTTCGACATCATGTAGTTGACCGTGATGTGTTTCCCGATGTCGCGCGTGAAATCAAGAAATGTGTATTCCTTCATCCAGTCGTAGTTGTTGACAATTTCGGCAGAATTGGCGGATTCCGATTCAAAATCAAGGAATTTGCTCAACTGTCTTTTCATCGACTCAAGATTGTGTCGCAATGTGTCTTCGTCAAGGAGATTGCGCTCCGCCGACTTCATCGACGGATCGCCTATCATGCCCGTAGCGCCGCCAACCAGCGCAATGGGCTTGTGCCCGTGCCGCTGAAAATGCTTCAGTATCATAACGCTGACTAAATGACCGATGTGCAGCGAATCGGCTGTGGGATCAAAACCAATGTAAGCGGTCATCATCTCCTTCTGTAATTCCTCTTCCGTCTCCGGCATAAGGTCGTGAAGCATGCCTCTCCACTTTAACTCTTCAATAAAATTATTCATCAAATGAATGCTTTAAGTATCAGGGAATATTCCCAAATAAGGGCGCAAATATACGTAAAAAATTGAAAAATCGTAAGGGAGAGGGCGAAAAGGGCGTATTGACTGCGTCGAACTTCGTTTCCAAAATGTCGGACTGTTCAATTTCTCCCGCAGGCTTATAACTAACCTGAGCAGTTACCTTTGCTTAGCCTGACTCAGGGTAAGGAGTCAGCCTGACAGAAGCCCGACTGTTAACCTGACAGAAGCATCTTGCAAACTTGTTTTGTCCTTATGTCAGCTGACAAAAATATCTCGCAAACTTGTTTTATATTCAATTATTTGTATTGAAATACGGGTGGTGTTATAAAAAAGTATGCTGCTATTTTCAGTTGGATAATTGCCCAATGTGCTATTTGACATTTCAGGTGTTCGTCCCGACAATTGCTTTTGTTTTCTATATTTTGAGATTTGGACATAATCTTCTTTTATTTCTTTGATTTATTTTAAACTTATCTTCGGCATTGGTTTAGAGAATGAAGATTCGGAATCAATATTACTACACTGTTCTTTGATAATTCCACGCCGACGAATGGCAGGGTCAAGGCAGTACAGTTTGAACTCGTTTTTATCTAATGCTTCAACACTTGTAATATGAGGGAAAAGTAATTTCAAATATGCCGAAGCCATTTTCTGTACTGCTTTCAAGTCGCGCAAATCGCTCTTTTCTTCCGAATAAACAACTTCATTGACGAGCATTGAATATTCCGGGGCTGTTCGCAATAAGTGCAGTACTTCCGAAAAATACTCAACATTTAAAGTCCAATCTTTCAGAATCATACTTTTGTTCATTCTCGGCAAATACCAGCCTTCGATAAAACCGTGAAAACGGTCTAACAAAGCCGACTC
>JAISDR010000044.1 GCA_031264645.1 Prevotellaceae bacterium
GTGCTGACATGCGAACTCCCGCCGTTCGTCGAACTGGAAATCACTTATGTCGAGCCGGGACTGAAAGGCGATACGGCTTCATCATCCGCCTTGAAACCCGCAACTCTGGAAACCGGCGCGGAAGTGAAAGTCCCCCTGTTTATCAACCAGGGCGAAAAAATCAGAGTGGATACCCGCAGCAGGGAATATTACGAAAGAGTGAAATAGCGCAATGTGCAAATAAATGAAATTATGTTATATCTTTGCAGCCGGAAACAGCTGGTAGAATACCAAAGTTTTCACATATAATTAATTTAAATTTAAAATATTACGTATGAACACAGTATTATTTCTTAGTCCCACAGTATTAGTAATAATAGTATTGGTGATAGTTCTCCTGTTTGGAGGAAAAAAAATTCCGGAACTCTTTAAAGGCATAGGTCAGGGAATTAAAGGTTTCAAGGACGAAATGAAAGATGACAACAAGGACGACAAGTAGAAATCTGATATTTTCAACGCTATGGGAGAACAAAAACAGATAGGCGATCCAAAAGAGATGTCATTTTGGGATCATCTTGATGATCTCAGACGGACATTATTTCGCATAGCAATCGGTATTTTTGTGTGCATGATACTGGTGTTTGCAAACAAATCACTGGTATTTGACACAATTATCTTTGCTCCGTCAAGTTCCGATTTCATATTGTACAAAGGAATGTGCTGGCTTGGAAACCAGCTGTCAATGTTAAATTTGTGCATCGAACCGTTTGAGGCAAGTTTTCAGAATATAGCCGTCGCAGGACAGTTTTTCGCATACATCAGCGCTTCCTTCTGGGTCAGTCTGGTTTTATCCTTTCCATGGATAATCTATCAGTTATGGCTGTTTATCCGCCCCGCGCTGTACGACAATGAACGCGCCGCGGCAACAAAGGCATTCTGGTTTTCCTCGATACTTTTTTTTGCCGGAGTATTTATAGGATATGTACTCGTATTTCCAATTGCATTCAAATTTCTCGTAACATTTGTCGCTTCCGAACGCGTAGAAAACATAATAACGCTCACTTCATACATTGATGTGCTTGTAATGCTGGTACTGGGAATGGGAATAGTTTTCCAGATGCCCGTGCTGATACTTCTGCTTTCGCGGATAGGCATTGTAAACAAGGCTTTTTTAAGGAAATACAGACGGTATGCAATAGTTATCATATTGATAATAGTTGCAATCGTAACGCCTACGCCCGATCCGTTTACCCTGCTGGCAGCCAGTCTTCCATTGCTGTTACTGTATGAGTTTAGTATTTATATCTGCAAACAATAATCATGTATAGAACACATAATTGCGGAGAACTGCGTATCTCCGATAAGGGAATCAAAGTCAAACTCTCCGGATGGGTACAGCGCGTGCGCAAGCTCGGAGGGATGACATTTATCGACCTGAGAGACAGGTACGGTATCACACAGCTGGTTCTTGACGAAAAAGCTCCCGGACAGCTGGCTTCGACAGTCGAAGCCCTGGGAAGAGAGTTTGTGATTCAGGCGACCGGGACAGTCATTGAGCGCGCTTCAAAAAATCCCAAACTGCCTACCGGCGAAGTGGAAATACTTCTTGAAGAAATAAAAATACTGAACGCCTCGGAGCTGCCGCCTTTCACAATCGAAGACGATACCGACGGCGGAGAAGAATTGAGGATGAAATTCCGGTATCTCGACCTGCGACGCGCGCCGCTCCGCAAGGCTCTGGAACTGCGTCACAGAATGGCTCATGAAGTTCGCAATTACATGGATTCCCAAAAGTTCCTCGAAATAGAAACGCCATACCTCATCAAATCCACTCCCGAAGGCGCACGCGATTTTGTTGTGCCGTCAAGAGTTCATCAGGGAGAATTTTACGCTCTGCCGCAGTCGCCGCAAACGTTTAAGCAGATTCTGATGATTGGCGGCTATGACCGTTATTTCCAAATCGTAAGATGCTTCCGCGACGAAGACCTCAGAGCCGACCGTCAGCCCGAGTTTACACAGATAGACTGCGAAATGTCGTTTGTCGAGCGCGAAGACATACTGCAGACATTCGAAGGTCTGGCAAAGCATCTCTTCAAAAGCATACTCGGCGTCGAATTTGACGGCGATTTTCCGCGTATAAGCTATAATGACGCAATGAATTATTACGGTTGCGACAAGCCCGATATCCGGTTTGACATGAAGATATGCGACGCCGGCTCGCTGAAAGGCAAGGGATTTCAGGTGTTTGACAGCGCCGAATACATCGGGGCAATCTGTGCGGAAGGATGCGCGGAATACAGCCGGAAACAGATCGACGAGCTTACGGAATGGGTAAAGCGTCCGCAGACAGGCGCAAAGGGTCTGGTATATATCCGCCTGTCCGACAGCGGAATCAAATCGAGCATCGACAAGTTTTATACTCCGGAAGAATTGCAGGCTTTTGCCGACAGCGCCGGAGCGAAAAAGGGCGACCTTATACTGATTCTCTCCGGAGCGAAAAAAATCACTCTGTCAGGACTTTCGGCATTGAGGCTCGAAATGGGCGCGCGTCTCGGTCTCAGGGACGGGAAAATCTTTAAACCCCTGTGGGTTGTCGATTTCCCGCTGTTCGAATACGACGAGGAAACAAAACGATACTACGCAATGCATCATCCCTTTACATCGCCCTCGCCGGAAGACATGTCCCTGCTGGAAAGCAATCCGGGCGAAGTGAGAGCCAACGCATACGATTTCGTTGTGAACGGAGTGGAGATAGGCGGAGGTTCTATCCGTATTCATGATTCACAGATTCAGCGTACAATGTTCAAGGTTCTGGGATTTACGCCCGAAGAGGCGGAAAGACAGTTCGGTTTCATAATCAATGCATTCAGATACGGAGCGCCGCCGCACGGGGGAATTGCTTTCGGATTTGACAGATGGTGCGCTATTTTCGGCGGCTCCGATTCGATACGCGACTACATTGCTTTCCCGAAAAATAATGCCGGCAAGGACGTCATGATTGATTCTCCGTCAATTATAAGCAGTGAACAGTTGGACGAACTGGGCATACGCCTGATGGAAAAAAAGGTTTAACAATCCAGCAGTTCGGAAAAGATGAACCGGCAATCCCGTGATTTTAAGATTTTTCTCGCTAATCGACTGTTTATTATTTCAGACGACGAGGAAAAGTGTTTCAAGTCGGTCAATGGAATGGGTACAAGGATAAGCAAACATGAGGATGTTAATGCCCTGTTTGACTTTTTCGAGCAGTCGCCTGTTCTGGAATTTTATGTGTACGCCGAGTCTCCCGAATCCGTATTCAACTGTTTGACTGCCGGCAACAAATACATTCGCGCTGCCGGAGGCGTGGTTTCCAAAGCCAATAACGAGGTACTCCTGATACATCGCCTGGGTTTCTGGGATTTGCCGAAAGGTAAAATCGAGGAAAACGAAACGGATATTTCCGCCGCCTGCCGCGAAATAGAAGAAGAATGCGGGATTTCAGGAATTGAAATTATCAAAAAACTAACGGATACTTACCACGTTTACAGGGACAGGGACAAGGAGCGCATAATCAAGCATACTGTCTGGTTCAGCGCCCGCTATTCGGGAAATCAAACGCTTAAACCTCAACATGAAGAAGATATCGATATGGCTGTATGGACGCCATTAAAAGATATCCCGCAATATATTCCGGAAATGTACGCTTCCGTAAGGAGCGTGATGGACAATGTGACGAGCGTGTAAATGCGATGAATAATAAACAGATAAATATACAGTCATTCGTAAGCGGGCTTGAAGATATACAATCCGCCGCACAAAAGATATGCAAATGTTTAAACGATAAACAAATCGTCGCCCTGTACGGAAACATGGGCGCGGGAAAAACAACTCTGATAAAAGCGATATGCCGCGAAGCCGGTATAAAAGATAATGTTACAAGCCCCACTTTTTCTTTGGTAAACGAATACAGGACGCCCGACAATCGTACAATCTACCATTTCGATTTTTACAGAATAAACACTGTCGCCGAAGTTTTCGATTTCGGATACGAAGAATATTTCTACAGCGGAGAACTCTGCCTCATCGAGTGGCCCGAAATGATAGAGGAACTCCTGCCCGAAAATACTCTGCGAATATTTATTAAAGT
>JAISDR010000065.1 GCA_031264645.1 Prevotellaceae bacterium
CCCACGAGCGCCTGTCCTATAATCTTCATATTTATCTCCTGATCGCCTGCGATGGTCGGGTTATCGGGAAACAGGAACTTGTATTTCAGTGTAACGAACAGCGTTACCGCTACGCCTGCCAGAGCTGCGACTATTCCGTACAAGACTTTCTGTTTGTCGCGCGGCTCGAACTTGTCACCCTTTGCGCTGGTCAGCAGGATTGCGAAAATGAAGAGTATAAGAATACCTCCCGCATATACCGACAACTGCACTCCCATAAGGAAATGATAGTTCAACAACAAATACAGACCTGCCGTACCAAGCAGTACGAAAAGCAGATATGTCGCCGCCCGCAACATCCTCTTGGACGTAACGGCAAGCACGGACGAGGCAATTATCAGCGCCCCCAAAGTATAAAATGCTATTAAATTGACTGTAGTTCCCATATTATTCTTTATTTTTGATTACCAGTTCCGAGCCTTCCATGTTCAGCTGCTTATACAGCCGGTCTCTCGTAAACACAGAGTGCTCAAATACATTCGACCATTCGATTGCATCCTGTGGACACGAGGAAGTGCAAAGCGCACAAAATGTACAGCTTCCCAAATCGTACACATACCGGTCGAGTACCTTTTTCGTCTTGACAATGGTCTTGGTTTCCCCTTCCGGCGTTACAGTATCGATCTTTGTTTCAACTGTTTTGTTTATAACTTCAATTGTTCCGTTAGGACAGTTAATCATACAAATTCCGCAGGCGGTGCATTTGTGCTGATTCTGTTCATTGTGCGGCATAGTCAGTAATCCCCTGAAACGTTCGGGATATACTTTTTTCCCCCTGTTTTCGGGATATTGCTGAGTCACCTTCGGGCGCAGCATGTTCAACAGTGTGATATACATGCCCTGAAGCAGCCGGTAACAGCCGGTAAATATTTCCTTTATATATCTAAACCCTTCTCTCATAATTCACAATTCATAATTCATTTTACATCTACAGTACCACAATAAGGGTCATCAGTATCAAATTAATTAAACATATCGGCATCAGTATCTTCCACTCGAGATTCAGCAGCTGGTCAATCCTCAGACGCGGAAACGACCAGCGAACCCACAGGGCAAGAAATACGCAAAAGAATGTTTTGCCGAAAAACCAGACAACCGGAGGTATGTAATCCATTATGCCATTGAACGTCTCCCAGCCCGGCACGTGGAAAGGCATCCATCCGCCAAGAAACATTGTACTCGCTATTCCTGCGATAATAAACATGTTCAGGTATTCGGCGAGATAAAAAAAGCCGAACTGGATACCGGAATATTCGGTGTGATATCCGGCAGTCAGTTCCGATTCCGCTTCGGGAAGATCGAAAGGTCCCCGGTTGGTTTCGGCATGACCGGCAATGAGATATGTCAAAAATGCCAGACATGCGGGAACGTGTCCCTTGAAGATAAACCACATCTCCGACTGTTGTGCAACGATTTCCGATATCTGCATCGTCCCCGACAGAATCACTATGGCTAACATGGATAAGCCCGCTGATATTTCGTAGCTTATCAGCTGTGCTCCACTGCGCATGGCTCCAATCATGGTATATTTGCTGTTGCTTGACCAGCCCGCCATAAGAATGCCTACAACGCCAAGCGACGAAACGGCTAAGAGATAGAAAATCCCTATGTTAAAGTCGATGATATGAGCACCGTCGGCAAAGGGCAAAGCTGCAAAAGTACATATCGAGGCTGCAATAATGACAAAGGAAGCCAGCCGAAACAGAAAATGATCGGCACGGTTGATGTGTATCAACTCTTTAAGTAAAATCTTAACCATATCGGCTACGGACTGCAGGACGCCCCATTTCCCAACTCTGTTTGGTCCAAGCCGGCACTGGAAAAACCCGCAAATTTTACGCTCGGCATATATCAGTATGAGCGCAAGTACCGCATACACTGTCAATAATGCGATGGCAATAAGGACAAATTCCGCAATCAATGCCCATGTATCCCCCAGATATGTACGCAATATGTTATCTATCCAAATCATATAATTGTTAATCTATTAAGCGTTTTAAAACTGTTTATCATCTTTTTTATTCTATAATTTTTAATCATTCATTTTTACTGTTCCGTCAATCTGTCTTTTAATTTTTATGGTGACATTTATAGTGACATTTATAGTGACATTTATGGTGACATAATTTATACCATTCTAAAGATTAATCAATTAAATGTCATTATCAAATGTTTTTACCTTTTATTCCTGCAATCATTCATTTTTTACTGTTCTATCAATCAATTTTCTAATTTTATTAGGACATTTATTAGGACATTTATTAGGACGTTTATTAGGACATTTATTAGGACATTTTTGTAGTATCGCTAATAATCATCCAGTTACCTGCCTTATTTGACCCAATTCTGTCTATTACTTTTGCATTTACAAGTTCTATTAAAATTCGTTTTACATTTCTTTCTGACATAACAAGTTCGTTTGCCATTTTTTTGACTGTAATCTGCGGATTTTCTCCAATCAATTTCAATACTTTATCTGCATGTTTGATTTCGGGAACACCCAACGCCTGCTGTTCTGTTTCAAATACTTTTTTGTCAAACTTAACTAATATGCCGTCCTCAAAATCCGCAAATTCAGGTAAAGGATATTTACCTTTACGCGCATCGTCCAGCATTTTTAGCGTACCCTGTCCCCATGCTTCTATTTGTCCCGAACGATAAAAGATATTGGCTATCAGTTTATTTCGCAGACGCGACAAGTGCTGTTTCTTCAACGATTTTATATCCAGAGGAAACATCAGCTTACCTTCATTCCACAATTCCAGACTGTTGTCGAAAACCTTGATTGTAAAAAAAGTATTGCCGCCATAGTTGCGATGTATGATTGCATTCAAAATCGCCTCACGCAATGCAATTTCAGGATATTCCAAAGTTTCTATACGCTGCAAACCGCTGTATGTAAAGTTTTTTTGCATATATTTCGCAATAAGCAATTCCATAATGCGGTCGGGCATCTGAAACAGCGGACATTCTATTACGTCGTCCGTAACCAAATCGGTATGACTGTTGCCGCGAAAACGCCCTATCTTACAGACTGCAAGCAGAAAATGACGGGTGGGACGTTTTGAAAAAAGCAATAAGGCTGCCCGCGTCAAAACTCCATTTTTTGATAAATCCAACCTTTCAAACAAATCCGGGATTTTACTTTCGTTGACGTCCAGTGGTAAACGATTCGACTGTGTGGCTTTACGGACAAACAAGCGTACCGTGCCTTCGTCAATATCATCCCACGAAACATCGGGAACAGTTATCTCGTCCCAGGTCAGATTATTGGCTGTAAGCAGAAATGTTTGCAAAGCATTTCCTTTCAATTCCTGAGTTATGCTTCCGCTGCGAACATAAAAACGTCCATGAAAGGAAACAGGATAGGAACTTTTATTTATCTTTATTTCAAGATATTTCAGATTATTTTTGCTGTGTTCGCGAATATCCGCCTGAATGCCCAGTATGCTCATGATTTTATTGGGTAAATCTTCCATCAGTTTGGATATGTTGTTAATGCCGCAAACTTCTCCATCGTCGCGAATTCCAACATATATACGACCGCCGGCAGTGTTTGCATACGCCGATACTGTTTTCAGGTGTTCATCCCTCCAGCTTTCTTTTAATTCAATATGTTGAGACTCTTTTTTCAATTTGTTATCTTCCTTTTATCTTTTTGTCCTTATTCATTTTATCTGTCAATACACGGTATTACATAATCGAGGGACCCTCCGAGCATTATCAAATCGGCGACTTTAGTTCGCGGGGCGGTGGCAATCGCCTTGAGAGCGCCCACCAGTACCAGCGATGGCGAACGGAATTTCACGCGGTACGGGCTTTTATCGCCTTTACTGTTGATATATACGCCAAACTGTCCTCTTGCATTTTCGACACGCTGGAAAAATTCTCCTTCGGGAAGACGGATTATCGCCTTTGTCTTTTCTTTGTATGCGCCTTCGGGAATATTGTCAATCAACTGTTCGATAATGCGTAATGACTGTTCTATCTCTTCCAGACGAATGACGTAACGGTCGAAAGTCATGCCGCCTTCATGCAGAATTTCCTCGAAATCGACCTTAGCGTATGCTGCATACGGCTCTATTTTGCGAATATCGTTGTGCCAGCCCGACGCCCGTCCGCTTGGACCTGTTGCGCCAAGCGATATGGCTTTTTCCCTGCTCATGTATCCGATACCGTTCATTCTTCCCCGTGCAATCGGGTTGCCCGTAAAGAGCAGATGATGCTCTTTCAGCATCTTGCGCATGTACGGGATAAATTCCTTCACTTTCCTGCAAAAGTCGGGATGGATGTCGTCGGCTATGCCGCCTATTACATTGTAGTTCACCATCAGACGTCCGCCGGATGTTTCTTCGAAGATATCCATAATCTTCTCGCGGTCGCGCAGTCCGTACATGAACGCGGTTACGGCTCCCATATCCATGCACATTGAACCCCAGCCGATAAGGTGGGACGCGATTCTGGTAAGCTCGTCTATAATGGTACGCACGTACACAGCCCTCTGCGGAATTTCGAGCGCAAGCGCCTTTTCACAGCACAGACACACTGCATGACGGTTAACTGTTCCCGACAGATAGTCGAGCCTGTCCGTAAGATGCAGAATCTTAGGGTAGGTGTAAGTTTCGCACATTTTCTCGATTCCCCTGTGGATGTACCCGAAATTCGGGTCTATTTTACTGATAATCTCTCCGTCAAGCGATATTCTCAGATGCAGGACGCCGTGCGTGGCGGGGTGTTGAGGTCCGAAATTGATGATATATTCGTTCCTGTCAAACAGCTTGTGAACGGTTTCGGTTTCTTCGCCCATAATCATCGAAATGGAAGGCGCCGTTTCCATGTCTTCGAGGAGTTCATTTTCCAGAGGCACAGGGTTGACAGCCGGATCGGCGTTGTAATCCTTGCGTAAAGGATAGCCTTTCCAGTCCGCCCGTAAAAAGATGCGCCGCATGTCGGGATGATTGATAAACCGTATGCCAAAAAAATCATAAACTTCACGCTCGTAAACATTGGCGGAATCCCATAAATCGTGTACGGAAAACAGTTCCGGCTTTTCACGCTCGCTGACGCCGGTTTTCAGCGCCAGCATATTCTGCGGGCTGGATGACTGCGAGAGGTAATAGATTACGCCGAGACTGTCGCCATAGTCCATTCCTGCCATATCGAAAAGGAAATCGAAACTTTCTTCATTGCGCAACATTGCGGCAGTTTCATACGCTTTATCCTTCGGCACGCTGACTGTAAGCATGTTTTCCCTGTATTCCGTCTGCGCATATCCAAGCGCGGAAATTTTTTCTTCAATCCTGTTCATCTTCGTTCTCGGATTGGGGATTATTATCAGCGGATTCGTTTTCAGGGCTTAGCTTGAAAAAGTTCTGTACCTTTATTTTTCGCGACAGCTGCATCATTCCATATAATATGGCGTCGGGACGCGGGGGACAGCCGGGTACGTAAACATCAACGGGAATAATCTCGTTCACTCCCTTCACTACATGATACGAATTTTTGAAGGGTCCGCCTCCTATCGCACAGCTGCCGACGGCTATCACGTATTTCGGTTCGGCTAACTGGTCGTACAGGCGTTTCAGCACAGGCGCCATTTTGTGGACAATCGTCCCGAAAACAAAGATTACATCCGCCTGACGGGGACTGTTGCGGTAAACTTCCCAGCCAAAGCGCGCAAAGTCGGTATGCGCTCCGCCAACGCACATAAACTCTATGCCGCAGCAGCTTGTGGCAAAGGTCAGGGGCCAGACGGAATTTGAACGTCCCCAGTTTATCAGGTCGTTCAGTTTGCCGACAAGAACGTTTACTCCGTTCTTTTTCAATTCTTCCACATACTGCTCGAGGTATTCGTTATCATTGAAATCCTCGTATTTCATGTTGCGGACATGTATGTTTTTTACTTCCATTTCAACGCTCCTTTTTTCCATGCATAAGCAAGTCCGAGTGTCAGTATTAGCAGGAAAAACCCGACACAGACCAGTCCGTTAATGCCCAAATCCTTTACCACTGTTGCCCATGGAAACAGCAGTACCGTTTCGACGTCAAATATCAGATAGAGAATGGCAAACAGGTAATAACCTACGCGAAACTGCATCCACGAAGTTCCTCGCGTCGGAATCCCGCATTCGTAAGGCTCTCCTTTTAAGCGGTTCCGCGAGTGCGGCGCTAACAGTTTGGCGATAATCAATGCAGCCCCTACCATGAATATGGCGGTCAAAAGAGCTACAAGAAATAAAGCTGAATTGCTCATAATGTACAAATTATATCAATTTAATTCACATTTTTAAGGCGGCAAATTTAATATAAAACTTTAACTTGTGTCTGTCTTTTTCTGTTAGTGGTTATTAAACAATGATTTTTAAATATATAATTGCGGCAATGCAAGGCAATGGCATGTCCGGAACAGGGATTGCGAAACAGTTCAACTCCTTCCGGAGTTTAACCTAAATAATGATACAATACGTCATATCTCTACAATGCGAGAATCCCGCCAGAGATGACATATTGGCAGATAACTATATGTTACAGAAAGAGGATCCCGTATAGGGATGAAATGTTGGTAGTGGATGTAATGCTGGTGGAAAGAAATTTCACAGGTTTTTTTTCAGTACGCCCATCTCTAACAGTTTTTTTATTTCCGGCAACAGCGCATTGGCCATAATTCGCTGTCCACGGTCATTAAGATGTATCGTATCTTCATAACAGGATATGTCTTCGTACTTCAGGCCGTCAATCAGAAGGATGCCGTTATCACGACAGAACTGTATGATTTCTTCGCCCCGCGCATCGTATCTGCCGTTGATAACTTCCTCTCTGTCGGGATGCAGATAAATGAGCAGGGGAATGTCTTTTTTTTGAGTATATAAATGAAATGACTGAAAGCCCGGATTAAAGGTATTACTGTTATTCACAGTATGGTGAGGCACGTTCCGCTTCTTTGCGAAAATCCGTGAAACAAGGTGCTCTCCCATTTCATAGATAGCTGACAGTGACTGTTTCGACGGAAAGTTTGGATGAACGTCAACCGTTTTCCGGAAATCCATGCTGTCATACACATTGTGACTGCTCACAACCAGAAAAATCATGCTGGCGTCAAAATCGCCGTATTCTTCCATATAGGCAAAACAGTTGTCGGGACTCCAGTTTTCACAGCTTATATTCAGGCATCTGATGCTGTGTTCACTGTACTGTCTGTCAAGAACCCGTTCGATAATGGAGGTAGCTATGGAATCCTGGTCGGTCTTCATTCCGCCGTTAAGTACGGAATCGCCAAATCCCAGTATTCTGATGTTGTCGGAAGGCAGGAGTCTGTCGCTTCGCATTGAATATTCGTTGTAGCGTATGCGTTTCCCAAACCGGAACCGGCTCTGATTCGGCTGTGCGATATATTCAAACCTGTCGCTCTCACGCATCAGTACGACGTCGCAAAATCCCCATCTGTATTGCAGACAGATTTCCAGAATTATTATTAAACCAGTTATTAATGCAAGTTTTCTGTTTTCCATACTTTATTCAATGTAAATCAGATCAGGATTCCCCGCCCGACGAAGGCAGATCCCAATGTCGTTAAGTTAAGGATTAATGCTGTCGATTAAAGTCTTTCGCTCGGCGTAGTCTCCAGACTACGTCGTGTTAAAAGTAAGGCTCTAGCCTTGTAAAATTCAAAATTCAGAAACAGAATAAAGAAAATAACATGATCGCCGAATGCAAAACATTTAACATGAGGCGTACTGCCTGAATAGTAGAGACGTGGCGC
>JAISDR010000070.1 GCA_031264645.1 Prevotellaceae bacterium
GTTCTACAATTTGATTTTATAGACCGACACAATCGAGGCGAGATATCCGATAACGGCGACGGATGCGATTACCAGCATCAGGTCTGTTGCGATCACTTTCACGGGATAGGCGTCTATCAGCATGTTACTTCCGGGCAGTTTGAGCAGTCCCAGATACTGTTGCAGCAGGCATATTGCCAGGCCGATAAATATTCCAGCCGCTATTCCGGTGAAGGAGATAAGCAAGCCGACCGACAGGAATATCCTTTTAATCAGCCTGTCGGAAGCTCCCATGCTTTTCAGTGTGGCAATATCTTCCTTTTTTTCAGTCATCAGCATCGAAAGCGAACCGGAAATGTTGAACGACAAAATGACGACTATCAAAATCAGGATTGCATAGACAATCAGTTTTTCCGACTTCATCATCCGGTACAGCGCTTCGTTCTGCTGATAGCGTGTTTTCACCTGCAAATCGTCGCCGGCGATGTCCGCCACCGTCCGGCATACTCTGTTGTAATCCGTTTCGGGCTTCAGTTTAATCTCGACAGCGGAAGCCCGCGACGGGAGGTCGAGCAGATTCCGTACAAACTCGATTGGAGCGAAAACATAAGTATCGTCGAAACTCTTTTCCACCTCAAAAATCCCGGAAGGCAGGAGGCTCAACATGCTGATTGAAGCCGCGGGATTGCTCAGCGATACCTTTCCCTCGCGTTTCGGGACGTTGACATGTACCGGCTCGTCCATCCGCAGACTGTAGAGCCCCAGCTTGGCGGCGACTCCGTATCCGAAAACAGCCGCGGGATAATCGCCCCTGTACATCGTGAAGCTGCCGTCGTTCATCGAATTGCCCAAAAGCGTACTTGCCCCGTAATTTTCATCAACGCCTCTTATCATGGCGATTGTCTGCTGGTTTCTGTATTTCAGCAGCACGTTTTCGTCAAGCGTGAGGGAGACATTGTCTGTTTCCGGCAGGGCGGCTATTTTCCGGAGCTTTACACTGTCGACAACAAAGGTTTTGCCCGTTTTCGGAGTAATTTTCAGTTCCGGGTCGAAGATGCTGTATATCGATTCCGTAAGGTCTTCGAATCCGTTGAATACCGACAGCACTATCAGTAAAGCCGCAGTTCCGCACACAGCCCCGACAAGGCTGATATACGAGACCATGTTGATGATGTTCAGCGACCTTTTCGACCGCAGGTATCTGAGCGCTATAAACAGGGACAGGTTCATTTATTTTGTGTAAAGATATCGTTTAATACTCTTTTTTGGCGTTTTTTCAAATTCTTCCGGATGGATTTTTATCTGCGCTATCTGGCTGTACGGAGGCATTTGAGTGTTGATTTCCAGACGTATTTTGTCAAGTTTATCAACAAGTTCCTCCTCTGAAAGATTGCCGGCGGAAACCGCTTCACTGTCCGGATGCACCAGAGCGACGATTTTCCCGTGCAAACTGATAACAATCGATTCGGCGACATATTCCATATTGTTCAGCCTGCTTTCAATCTCTTCGGGATAAATATTCTGACCGTTTGCCCCAAGCAGCATGTTTTTCGACCTGCCCCTGATATACAGGTATCCGTTTTTGTCGATAACTCCCAGGTCGCCCGTATGAAGCCAGCCGTCCACCAGGGCTTCGCCTGTGGCTTCGGGATTTTTGAAGTACCCCAGCATCACGTTGTCGCCGCGCGTGAGGATTTCGCCCGGAATATTTTCAGGATCGGGAGAATCAATCCTTATTTCCATCCGCGGGACAGCCTTTCCGCACGAAAACAGCGGGACCTCAGCCCATCCTTCGTATGCAATGATAGGTCCGCATTCGGTCATCCCGTAGCCGACGGTGTACCTGAATCCTATGCGCTTAAAGAATTTCTCGGCAACGGAACTTAAGCCCGCTCCTCCGATTATCACTTCGAGAAAATTTCCGCCGAAAAAGTCGGTCAGGCGCCGGTTTATCTGTTTCAGGATGCGGGCGTCGACCAGGGGCAAACGCATCGCCGTCCTTACAAACGGCTTGTTTATTGCAGGAAACAGCTGTTTCTTGAAAATTTTCTCCACAATAAGCGGAACGGTTACGATGATTCGCGGCTTTACGGATGCAAAGGCGTCGAGAATGATCTTCGGCGTGGGAAGTCTCGAAAGGAAATATATGTGACACCCGACCGTGAACTCGAACAGAAACTCGAAAGCCAAACCGTACATGTGAGCCATCGGAAGCATCGAAACGGTATTGTCGCCATGCTTTAACTCGCCGAGGGCTTCCCTTGCAAACAGTACGTTCGACAGCAGACTGCGATACGGCAGCATCACCCCTTTCGAAAATCCGCTTGTCCCGGACGTGTAGTTTATAATCGCAAGTTCCTCGCGCCCGTCCCTGTGATATTCGATGTGGCTGGACGAAAATCCCGAAGGATACTTTTTCTGCTCCGCCTCGTCCAGTATTTTTTCGGATTTTTCTATTTCGATTTTTCCGGACTTGACGATTGAACAGTCGTCAAGAAGTATGATCGTCTCCAGACCTGGCGTCTGGGAAACGTCCAGCGAATCAAGAATATATTTCCCGACAAACAGTATTTTCGATTCGGAATGATTTATAATATGATGAATGTTTTCCGGAGTAAATTCGTGCAGAACGGGCACGGCAACTGCCCCGTAAGTCAGTGATGCAAGGAAGGATATTCCCCAGTTGGACGAATTTCGCCCTGCAATTGCCACTTTGTC
>JAISDR010000072.1 GCA_031264645.1 Prevotellaceae bacterium
AATATGTTTTTTATACTTAGTAATTTGAGCGCAAAATTATATCTTTTTTTCGAAATACGCCGTATTATTCCGAAACATAGACTATATCGTCTTCTTTTTCGTGGACAAACTCGAATTTGATTGTTCTGTCAATACCTTGAGACAGTGTGTATGGCGGAATGAATTCGGTTGAATGGACTTTGCCTGAATCAAACTGTGTCGTCGCACAGAATTTCCTGACGCGGACACTGCTGATCGAAAGTTTTCTGCGGGTAAGCCATGCAAGAAAATCAAAACAGTATCCTCCCAGCATTCCAAGCCAGTAAGGAATTTTGACCGACGGGATTTTCCTGTTCAGAGATTTCCCAACGACTTCGACAAGCTCATTCATCGACAAATCCGGCTTGTCGATGTAATTGTATACCTCGTAATCGGGTTTTGCCGTCTCTATCATATATTCGATAAACGCGACGATATTGCCAACATAAGCCATTGACTTTTTGTTATTGCACTTGCCCGTTTTCAGGAATTTGCCGGACGATATCTGTTTCAAAAGATTGTAGACATTGCCGCGGTTGCGTTCTCCGAAAATGACGGTGGGACGAAGGATTCGCAGCATCTTTCCGTTCGTGTTTTCGCTGTACCACTCGCGCAATACTCCTTCCGCCTGCCACTTGCTTTTGCCGTAATGATTGAACGGGTCGGCCGGATGATTCTCGTCAGGATTCTTCTTGTTCAAGCCGTACACGGCGACGGAACTCGTGAATATAATATTCCCAATCCCGTTTTCCTCCATCACTTTCAGGACATTTCGCGTGCCTTCAACGTTTACGTCGTAATACAGGGAAGTCGGCGACACGTCGTCGCGATGCTCGGCGGCTAAGAGTACCACCAAATCGAAACCCTGCAATAAAGGCTTCAGCGATTCCCTGTTTCTGATGTCAACAAGAGTGGTTAATTCAGGATATTTCCTGCTTTGCTGCTTGTCGAAATTAACAATTGTGTACCTGTCTTTCAACTGGTCGATGAGGCGCGTTCCAACAAAACCGGAAGCGCCGATAATAGAAATTCTTTTCATTTATTTGAACTGATTATATTTTTATATAAAGATAAATACTTCGTATACATGTGTTCTATTGTAAATTTTTCGATATAGGTTTCACGGGCATGCTTACATGCGGCCTTATATGCGTTTTTATCATTCCGGTAATACATTATTTTCTCAACAAACCGGTCGGGACTGTTATCTACTGCAAATCCATTTGTCCCGTCCAGAATTTCGGATATCCCGCCTACGTTTGAAGCGACAACCGGTTTACCGTACAGCAAGGATTCGATGATGAATATCGGCAGGCCCTCGTAGTTCGAAGGCAATATGCACAAATCGACAAAGGGAATATACCGGTACGCGTTTTTTATACTCCCCATGCAGTATACATTTTCCGGCAATCTGTCCGGGATATACTGGTTACCTATCCAGAAAAAAGCAATATTCTCGTCTTTCAACAACGAAGCGATTTCGCAGAACAGGTCAAATTTTTTCTGTACACTGAAACGGGCAATTGTGAGTATAACAAAACTGTACTTTGAAATTATCTCCGTAAACAGAGCCGGCGGGATTATCCGTTTCTCTGAAGACGAATCCCAAATCCCGTTGTATATGTAACTGCTGTTGTCCTTAATGTTTTCCTTCTGCAGGTAGATTAAATCGTACTGGCTTACGCCAACTATGTACTTCGCTCTGTTTTTGAACAGGCGCTCGAGCAGAAGTAGCCTTGGGTTCGCAATCCTTATGGAATCGAATCCGTGTACCGTATATACAATTTTATTTCTGGGAAAGGCAATGCGTCCCAGCATGCCGATTTTCGAAGAATGAAGATGAATTACATCCGGCCTGTATTTTTTATACAGCCTGCGAAGCCGGCATACGGTTTTTAAATCTTTTACCGGATTTATCGACCGCTGCAAAGACGGGATTTCTTCCTTTATTGCTTCTCCGGGCAAAATATCCCACATGGAACCTTCTATTTCTGATATTACAATCACGTCATGACCCTCATTAATCAGGGAGTTTGTCAGATTGACGAGCACGGACTGCGCTCCGCCCAAATCTGCTAATGTTATTACTTGAAAAAAACGCATTTAAATATTTCCTGTTAAAAACTATGAACCGTCTTCTTATATACTTTAAATAAGAAGACGATATAACAATCAAATACAGGAATAAGTTTATATCTTTATTCCTGTAAAGTTTCCTGTAATTTAACAGTTCATATTTTTCCATCTGCTTTAAATTTGCGCTTAAACCCGAATGACCGAAAGTCGGCTTGTTCCCGCCTATCGTTACAAGCGAGCTGTTTACAAGACAGCATTTGAAATGCTTCGATATCCTCAGCCAGTACTCGTAATCTTCGGAATAATTCTGCTCCTCGTTGAATACCCCGACTTTATCAACAACCTGTCTTGATATAATCACTCCCGGCGTGCAGAAATAACACTTGAATAAAAGCCTGCGGAACGAAATGTCTACAATATAACCGGACGAAAACAGACTGCCGCATATCGTATTATCCCCAAGTAATCCTGTTGCGGGGTCGTCTTCAAGAATATCATACTGTATCTTCAATTTGTCCGGCGACCATACGTCGTCGGAATCAATAAAAGCGATATAATCGCCACGGGATTCGGCGATTCCCCTGTTTCGCGCCGAAGAGACCCCGCCATTTTCCCTTTCAATAAATTTTGTATTCAGGTCTTTATTATTTGAAAGAAACCGCTCTATCAACGCTCCCGAATCGTCGGTTGAGCCGTCGTTAATGATAATCAGTTCGTAATTTTTATACGTCTGACTTTTTACCGATTCCAAAGTGGACAGGACTGTTTCCCTGGCATTGTAAACTGGAAGTATTATCGAAATTAATTTCATGCTAACTGTTTAATTGATTATAAAGCGAGACGGATATCGAAGACAGAGAAAGAATTTCCTTCGCCTTTTTCAAATTGCCTGCCTGACGGTTATATTCTTCCACAGGAAAATCATTTAACAGCTCTTTTACTTTTAATGATAATTCTGTTTCGGAATCGAACAGGTAGCCGATATTGCCCAGCCTGTTAAAATAATAACAAAAGAAATCGTTTTTTATCGCCAAAACCGGCTTCTCGAAATTTACAGCGTCAAAAAAGGCTCCGCTCGAACAAAGCCTGTAAAAATCATTGTCGTAGAAAAACAGCAGGTAATCAAGATTAGCCGCACGGTCTTCAAAACTGTCCCTGTCTATCAAATCGTTTTCCGAAGAATAATCGACATATTCGTTGACATGCGAATGCATGTTCGGAAGAACGCGTCCAACGATTTCAAAACGTATCCGCCCGCCTGCGATTTCCTCTTTAAAGTCCTCCGCAAGCTGAAATATCCTGTAACTTTTTTTATGAAGACTTGCGACTCCGACGCTTCCCAGTCTGAGATGTCTTTCATCAAGCGTCTTATTCTTAATATCACTGTAGATAAACGGATGGTCAATGCTTAAAACACTGTCGGGATTCAATTTTACGGTCTGCAATAAATTGTTCCTTATTATTTCTCCAAGAACCAGATATTTTAAATCGCCCGAATTTCCAAAACACAGGGAAGCCTTCAGGATTTTCCCCCAGCATTTCCAGAAGCCCTTTTTATTCTCCCTTAAAAACTCCAGTTCGCCATGTAAAGTTACAACTGCCCTGCATTTGAAAAGAGGAAACAACAGTTTCAAAACAAAATGAGAAGGCGGCGAAATCGAGGTAATAAACAGCAGCTTTACCCCTTTCATTCTGACAAAGAAAAGTACCTGAATCAGTTTAAGGAAGGATATTATTTCCCTGACGGGGAACAGCCTGAAATCTTTAATCTGCGTAAACGGATGATATTCGACATTTACGTCGTTGCCCGGGAACTGCCGGACTGAACGGGAATGTTCCCTTTCCGAAAAGAAACATAATTTATTGCCGGGAAACCCTTCGATGACTTTTAAGAAAGCCGAATTTACCGGCACATGAGACTTTCCAGTCTGATTTAATTCAAGAACGACAATCATTTTTTAGTAAAGATACTTATATAAGGTATGTACAAATCCCAGTAGATTGATAAAAAGAACCAGAGCTTGCTGATACAGTAAAGTGAAATAATAAAGTATATCGCCAGTTTCTGATAGAACGTCCTTCCCGCCAGCAGCAGGGACGTAAGCAGAAATATCTCATAAAACAGAAAAGGCGTGGACGCACGGACAATTACCGGAAATGACTGGTAAAAAAGTATGTACAGAATGTTCCCGAAAAGGAAGATGTTCAAAAATCCGTCGTAATGCCTGTATTTTGGAAGCACATACGGTCGCGCCAGCAAGTATACCGGAATGATGATAACCCTTTTCAGCAGTGACAGCATCCCGCCCTTTACTTCCTCGGCAAAGTTTAATTCCGAATACATTTCTATTTTAAGCGCCAGACGCCCGTCGTCTCTCAGTACAAAGCTGATTATGCCCGTTAAAAGCCTGTGCATGAAACCGGGAATCAGACTGATGACTAAAGCGATGAGCAGCGATAATACCAGTACCATGTTCGATATCTTTTTATGATATAAAAAATAGGCTGGAATGAACGCAATGGAAGATATGTGGATTAACGACGCTATCAGAATCAGCGTCAGGAAAAGGAAAAGTTTCTTCTCAACAATATAAAAAGTGCTGAATACCAATATTGATATCGCCAGCGACTGCCTGACGGCGGCAATGTCTCCCAGATAAAACGAAAAATAAATGAGCAGGGAAAATATCGGGAAAGTCGAAAAGAAATACAGCGGCCTGGCCTTCAAGAGGACTGTGAAAAACGCCAGAATAAAAAGAAATACGGAATAATCATTGCAAATCGCCTTCGAAATGTAATTAAGAAGCGCATAACCCGGCTCAAAGGTCATGCTGCCCATGAAATCCGCGAAAGACGAATTTATCTCAAAGAAAAATATGTAGCTGTACCAGTCCGTTCCGACTTTCCACCTTATTCCTCCAAGGATAATGAATAAACAGCATACCAGATAAAACTCAAGCTTCCGGCTTAAATCATTAAAAAAATTCTTGCTCGCTAATACAAATAATAAAGAAAAAATCATAAAATATATCATGTCTGAACTGTGATTTTCGTGATTTTTGTGATTGTCTGAACTGTGATTTTTTTGATTTTTCTGATTTTTTTGATTCTGGAGGGAGATTCGGAATCAAAAAAATCAAAAAAATCAAAAAAATCAAAGTTCAGACAATTGTCGGAATCAAAATAATCAAAAAAATCACGACAATCACGAAAATCACAGTTCAGACATGATATATTTTATTATTTTTTCTTTATTATTTGTATTAGCGAGCAAGAATTTTTTTAATAATTTAAGCCAGAAGCTTGAGTTTTATCTGGTATGCTGTTTATTTATTATCCTTGGAGGAATAAGGTGGAAAGTCGGAACGGACTGGTACAGCTACATATTTTTCTTTGAGATAAATTCGTCTTTCGCGGATTTCATGAGCAGCATGACCTTTGAGCCGGGTTATGCGCTTCTTAATTATATTTCGAAGGCGATTTGCAATGATTATTCCGTATTTCTTTTTATTCTGGCGTTTTTCACAGTCCTCTTAAAGGCAAGGCCGCTGTATTTCTTTTCGACTTTCCCGATATTTTCCCTGCTCATTTATTTTTCGTTTTATCTGGGAGACATTGCCGCCGTCAGGCAGTCGCTGGCGATATCAATATTGGTGTTCAGCACTTTTTATATCGTTGAGAAGAAACTTTT
>JAISDR010000076.1 GCA_031264645.1 Prevotellaceae bacterium
CCGTTTTAAGCATAGATAATAAAATGTTTGAGATAGCTTCCGGAACAAAAATATGGGTAAAAAAATCACAATCTGTGTTAAATTTTATAAAGCTGAAAAATTATAATTTCTTTAAGACATTACATACCAAGTTGAATTGGGGAATCGATATACGGAACTAAGTTATATAATGTTAAAAAAGATTTGGAAACAGACTGAACAGACAGATTTTTTTTCATAACTTTGCCGCTCAAATTATTGTGAAAGATGATAAAGAGATATGTCGTATTAATAGTTGTTTTTGTTGTTGGATTTTCTGCTGCTGTTTCGGGACAAATCGAACGGAATAAAAATTCGATATTCAGAGTTGACAGAACGGAATTGGGGCTTGGCTTAGGTACCACATTTTATTTGGGAGATTATAACGAGTTCATTCCTTTTATGGAACCCCGCTACTATGGTTCTGTTATGCACAGGTTTAGTTTTAATCTTCTTTATGCTTTGCGTACAAGCATTTCATTTGGCAATGTTTCTGGAAATTCAAGTCGATTTCAGGGTGATATGCCTTATTACAATCTCAAATATGGAGGAGGAAGAATACCTGCAATATATTTCAGCAGAAATTTTGTTGATTTCAATACGGGAGTAGAGTTTGGATTTCGTCCTTTGGAACCTGTGGAACATAGACTTAATCAAAAATTTTCTCCCTATATATTTCTCGGAGTTGGGGTTGCAATTCTATATACCGATTCATACGCAAATAAAGACGACGCTCGTTCGGCGTCTTTATTATATCCAAGAATTTACGGCTCCACTGACGATAACGCATCTTCCATTCAAGTGTTTCATATCCCTATTGGTCTGGGATTCAAATATTCGCCCTGGAGACGGTGGACTATAGGAGCGGAATGGCAGTTCAAGAAAACTTTCAATGACGATATTGACCGTTTCAACAATATTAAACCAAGCGAAATAAATGATTATAAAAAAGGCTCTGTACTAATGAATACGGATTGGATATCATTCTTTGGTGTTAATATTTCGTACCGCCTTGCCGTCAAAAGCAAATGCCCTGCAATAAGAAAAACGTCTCCATCCAGAAGATATTATCAAGGTATTAACAGGGATTATGATCTTTATGATAACAGAAGTTCTAAAAAAAGTAAAAAATAACTCAGAGCGACTTCAAGAAAGTTTTTCTTTTATAATTCATAATTCATAATTTCCGAAAAGTTCTTCTATTTCTTCCCTGTTCATTGCATTTAGCGGGTTTGCGGAAGTAACGAATTTCTCGGCTAATTTTGTTTTACTTTCCTGAAGGTGGCGGATTTTTTCTTCTATAGTTTTTGTTGATATAAAGCGGTAAACCATAACATTTTTATCCTGTCCGAGACGGTGTGAACGACTGACAGCCTGCATTTCAGCGGCAGGATTCCACCAGGGATCGAGTATGAAAACATAATCGGCGACAGTCAGATTCAGTCCCACGCCTCCGGCTTTCAGCGAGATAAAGAAGCAATTGATATCGTCGTTCTTAACAAACTTGCTTACTTCGCCTTCACGGTCGACGGTCGAACCCGAGAGCCATGCATATTTCCGGTTCTGCCTGTCGAAATATTCGGAAAAGAGGCGCAAATGTTTCACAAATGACGAAAAAATCAGCACCTTGTGATTTTCCGCAATCAGTCCCTCAATATACATAATCACCTGCTCGAATTTTCCCGACCCGCCCGTATATTCCTCGTCGACAAAACGGGGATGATTTGCCAGCAAACGCAGGCGTGTCAGTCCCTGCAAGGCTAAAAGAGGGATTTTTTTCCTGTCCATCATCACCTCTTCCGAAATCAGATTGTTACGGACTTTATTTTTCTCTATTTCATAATATTCCGCCTGTTCGTCGCTCATATCGCAATACACAGTTTCTTCGCTTAGCGGGGGAAGTTCGGGGGCGACCTCGTTTTTTGTACGGCGCAGTATGAATGGCTGTATCATACGCAGTAAAGCCTCTTCCTGCATTTCGTTTTCCTTTTTTATCGGCTTGATATAACGCTTTTTGAAAGATGAATAGCTTCCCAGCATTCCTTCGTTGATGATATTGAACTGCGCCCACAAATCGGTGAGCGAGTTCTCGATGGGAGTTCCGGTAAGCAAAAGTTTATGCTGTGCAGTAATACTTTTTACCGCCTTATATGTCTGAGATTCGGGATTTTTAATATACTGGCTTTCGTCCAGAATCAAATGATGAAACGGGAAAACGGAAAGTATGTCAATATCGTTTCTGATGGTCGCGTAAGTGGTGATTATCACGTCGAAATGCGAAAATACGGACGTCTCTCTCTTATCCTTCAATCTGTTTTTTCCGGAACAGGGATAAACACGCAGCGAGGGAGCAAAACGCTTCAGTTCATTCTGCCAGTTAAAGAGGAGAGAGGTAGGCACAACAAGCAGGGAAACAGGATGTTTTTCCGAAATCAAATCCGAAACCGAAGTTGAAGCCCCGGTCTGTGGCGTTGCCGGCGCGTCAAATATGGATAACTGTATTTCAGCCGAATGTCTTTTAGCCTCTGTTTCCAAAACGGTATTCTGCGGAAAGATTTCGGTCTGATTGCATAGACTGTTTTCGTTCGCAATATATTGCAGGAGTACAATTGTTTGCAGAGTTTTTCCAAGTCCCATATCATCGGCAAGACATCCGCCGAAATCGTTTTTGTACAGATGCACCAGCCACGAAAATCCCTTTTTCTGATAGTTATACAGTTCGCTGTTAATTCCTTTTGGGACGGGAACATTTTCGGGAGAATCAAGATATGTCAAAGATATTTTTTCCGGAGTTTTGACAGCCTCAAGCAGTTTGAAATGATGCCTGTCCAAATGGATGTTGTTGCCCGACTTTTTCCCGAAATACATGATATCCTGATAGCGAACAAACCATTCTTCAGGCAAAACGACAACTGTCTTATCCGGCAGCACATATTCGCGGATACCGTCAAGAATGTGATTCCGAAAACTGCTGAAAGGTATCTCGAAACCGTCGAAAACAACCATGCAGTAAACATCGAACCAGTCCTGCTTTGTGCCAATCCGTGTAACAGTCTCGATTTTACCCGTATAGTAAGCGCTTTTCGATGCTGATTGCGAAAAATCAAAGCGTTTCATTATCTCGGCGTTAGACCGTATCCATTTGAGGATTGCTCCCGTTTTGTCAAGGCTGTCGGCTGCGTCCTTTGTTTCGACGTAAAAATTACATGCGTCCGACTGCTTCAATCCGCCTGCCAGCAGGAGATTGACTATAGAATTTTCCCACTGCCTGTCGCGTTTATACCAGTTGATTACAGTGTCCCCCGCCATTTCTCCGGCATAGACAATCTTTTGATCCGAGAAATGATTCAGCTGAAAAACCTTTTTGTCATACCTGAAACTCAAGTTCAAAACAGGCTGCATGTTCAGGTCGCAAGTCAGATTCAGCAAGGGACGCTTTTCGGGATTAATCTCGTTTATGTTTAATCCCGTAGACTTTACTTCATACTTTTTTATACAGTTAACAACAAACTTTTCGATATATGTCCTGTACGAATCGGGATGTACGCGTATATTGTCTTTCGTGATAAACGGCTGCAGTTTCTTCGCGTCAATATCGTTGAAAGTAAGCAGCCTGTCGTCGACAACTACAATTGCAGGCTCTCCGCAGACTACGGCGAAGAATCGGGATTTCAGGTCGATAACCTCGTTTCCCGATTTTACCTGAATAAAGTAAATCAGCCCGCCGGAATATTCCTTCTGAAAATTAAAGATCACGCCGGAATCCGAGTTTGAGACCCGTATCCTGTTGGCGTCGTACAGATTGCGTATCTTCACATTCTCGCGAAGATAGACGGGAATATCCGCCTTCCTGATGACGGCAATCATTTTCCGGTGAACCGATTCGATAAGCGGACGTATGAAGCGGTCAAACCTTTCGGGGACGGTCTTTTCACGGAAATCGAGGATGTTCCTGTCTTTCGAAAATCTTTTCATCAGGTTCTTTTCCGTATATTTTTCATAATGAAGGACAATTGCCTTCTGTTCAGCCGTAAGTTCAGTAAAAAAAGACGATTCCCGTTCGATGATTTCCTGAATCAGCAGTGTGTCATATTCTGTTTCAGTAACCAGAGTAGGCTGCAAAATATACCCCCAGACAGGATTTTCGATGAGGCAGACGACAAATTTTCCGGATGTAAAAATCTGTGAAAATCTACGCTTTACTTCCATACGCCAAATCTCCGGCGTCGCCCAGACCCGGAATAATGTACGATTTGAGAGTAAGTTCCTCGTCAATTGCCCCAACCCAGAGAGTTACATTTTCAGGAAACATGTGTTTCTGGATATACTCAACTCCGTCCCTGCTGGCTATCGGGGAGACAATATGCGTGTGCAGAGGTTCTCCCTTCTTCTTCAATACATTGTAAACCAAATTTATTGATTCGCCGGTTGCCAGCATCGGTTCGCAGATGACCAGCACTTTCTTTTCCAGCGAAGGACAGGAAACGAGTTCGATTTGCATGGAAAACCTGTTGTCCTTGCCATACTTCCGATTTGCCAGAATGAAGGCGTTTTCGGCGGTATCAAAATAGTTCAACATTCCCCGGTGAAGAGGTAAGCCCGCCCTTAGAATCACCGCAAGCGCCAGTTTGCTTTTCGGAAGAAAAACGTCGGCTATCCCAAGAGGCGTCTGAACGCTGACGAGTTCATAATCCAGCTCCTTGCTGATTTCGTATGCGAAAATTTCGCCTACACGCTCCAGATTTGTGCGAAAACGCATGCTGTCTTTCTGGATATTTATATCTCTCATTTCTGCCATAAAGCGATTGAGGATACTGTTTTGTTTGCCTAATTCCCGTATCATTTTTTAAAATTTATGGAACAAATGTACTCATTTTATTCGATTATCAATGTAAAAATTTTACCGGAAGGCTTTTCTTTACAGATATACAGATAAGTAATTTATAAAAAATAAGATGTCAATTATATTAAGAAGCATTTACTAAGGCACATTATCATCGAATATTTCGTATTTCCAAATTCCGATTTTGACGCTCCTAACAGAAAAATCCTTGCTTTTACTGACAACGGCGTCTCAAAAAGAGACAAAATGTCAGTTGTGGGGATCCGACTGCTGAATTTGTTTGACTGAATTTGTTTCGAAAAAAAATATTCCAGTATATGAAAACAGCGAACTGTTTTATCAATCGGGATTTTTATCGTACATCCGAGTAAAATCTTGCCATTTTATTTTTTACACGTTACTAAGGAAAGAAAAATAAACAACATATAACAGTTTTGTTTTCCCGGTTTGTCGCCGCTGTGTCTGCCTGTACCCGCTACCGTATCCGTACACTGAAGTATACGGACATGGGGATACTGATAGAGAAACAAAGAACGGACGACACTTTATTATCCCTTATATCTTATTTATTTTTTGTCAC
>JAISDR010000078.1 GCA_031264645.1 Prevotellaceae bacterium
TCCGTCATATCATGCACCATGTCCATGTATTCGAGAAAGATATTGGTCGAACGTATGGCGTTGTACAGGTCTTTTCCGCCGCCTGTGCCCGACCACAATCCCAGTATCGGCGTTGTTACCGACTGCAGTCCCATCATTGCATTTACAGCCCTGAACTCCCCCGTATTACCATAGTACTGCATGGGCGTAACCCATTCGTCGCCCAGCAGCCATGAGGAACTGTTGTGCTGGTCGTCGGTCGGCAAATAGCTGTACGCTTTTGCCAGCGCATTATACGCTTCTTCTCTTGTTGAAAAAATATTTTCCAGCTTTAAGGTCGAATCCGGAACCACGTCCAGAAACTCCTTACACGATGACAGACATAATGTCATACATACTATAATCCACACATTATTAATGGTGAATCTCAGTTTTTTGATAAATATTTTCATCTTAATTTATATTTTACGTTATTAAAAAGATAATTGAATACCCACATTAAATCTCCTGTTGAGGGGATATCCCAGTCCGCCGCTTCCCATTTCTGGATCCCACAGCTTGAAGGGACTTATAACGAACACGTTTTCCACGCTGGCATATATCCGGCAGCTTTGCACGGCTATTTTTTCTATGCCCGGCAGCGAATATCCGAGTTCTACGGTTTTCAGTCGCATAAATGAGCCGTCCCGCAGCCACCACGAGGACTGTTGAGTGTTGTTTTTCAGAGGATCGGTGGACAGGCGGGGCCAGAAGGCATGCACGTTCGGATTGTCTTCCGTCCACGAATCTCTTGCTATGATTGACAGTGCATTGCGACGGTTGGCAAATGGCGCTATGCCGTATTTCCATGTATTGTCTTCATTACGGGTTTCTTTGGAATCTATGAAAAAGGATACCCGCGCATTCCCCTGAAAGAAGAACGAGAAATCGAATTTCTTATATCCCGCCGACAGTCCGAATCCGTACTGTATTTCCGGTACCGTCGGATATCCCATCGGTATCATGTCGTTGGCATTGACCACTCCGTCGTTGTTGATATCCGTGTATTTGATGTCGCCCGCCATATACAGCGTTTCGAAATCCTGATAGGGAGAATACTGTATTTCTTCGTCGTCCACAAAGAGCCGTTCGGCGACTAATCCCCACTGCTGATTGATATTGTGTCCCACGCGTTTCAGATACTCGTCGGCATAATCCTTTTCGTCTTTTTCAAGCACTTTGCTGACGGAATAGGTGAAATTCGCCCTTCCGGTGAGCCAGAAATCTTTGTTGAAAAAATGCTGGTAATCGAGCGAGGCGTCAATTCCCTTCGATTCAGCCTTGCCCACATTGCCGCTGATGCCTGCCTCAAGTCCTGCCGTAGACGGGAAATTCTCCCTTGCCCAGTAGATTCTGCTTCGGATATCCTTGAACGCGTCAAGCTGTAATTTCAGAGATTCATCCTTGAAAAAGCCTATTTCCAGTCCCAAATTGTATTTTTTGGAAATTTCCCAGTTGATGTCGGGATTGGCGTAGCGGTTTATCTTATAACCCTTATAAGTATTTCTGAACGATTCGCCCCAGGTGAAGTCTCCACCGCCGAGCGCGATGTCCGAGAGAAAGAAAAAGCGGTCTTTGAGTCCCGCAATGGCGTCGTTACCCACCAGTCCGAATGTTGCTTTCAGTTTCAAATTGCTGACAGCGTTTTTCAATGGTGCCCAGAACGCTTCATTTGAAACCAGCCATCCGCCGCCGAACGAGGGGAAGAATCCATATTTCTTGTCGCCTGTAAATTTTTCGGAACCGTTGTACCCGTATGCAAATTCAAAGAAATAGCGGGTATCGTAATCGTAGGTAAGACGTCCCGAATTGCCCATGTTTCTTTCGGGCAGCGTTTCGTATATGGTCTCGCCTCCGCTGACTAACTTTTCCTCCGCCGTGCCAACTGTCATGAATCCTACGGAATGTCTGCCGAACTGACGGTCCCAGTTCAAACGCACTTCGAAGTAATAATGTCCGTTGGCGTCGCGTCCCGATTCCACCGTATTGCTCAGATAGGCATTGGCGTCGACAGGGTTAAGGTCGAACAGTTTATATTCCCCTGTAATCTGATTGTACGATTCGATATTGTAGAAATAGGGATTGAACTTGCGTTTCTGGGAATATTTGCTCCATACGTTTGCCGAAGCCTTTGCCTGAAGTTTCAAGCCTTCGGTAATGAAACCCAAATCCTGCATCAGGGTTGCCTGGGCGGAAAAAGTGTTTTCGTTGCGGTTTTCGTATCCCTTCACCATTTCGGCGTACGGATTCGATTTCAGATTCGTGCCTAAAAAAGCATTCCCGAAAAGCGTATGTTCGGTATACCTGTTGGCTTCGTCGGGTTCGTACACGGCGGGAAAATCCACGGGATTGGCGTCCATAATCATCCTGAAGATGGTGCTTGCCGATTCGTAGGGACCGGTGTAGCGTTCGAATCTGCCGTTTATCCTCGTGTCCAGAGTGGTGGTTTTCGACAGTTTGAATATCACATTTGTACGCACATGGAAGCGGTCGATGTTGATATTGTTGTTGAAATTGTTCCTGTTATCCACTTTCAGCAAACCCGTTTCATTGTCGTATCCTCCGGCGACATAATAGGTAGCCACCTGTCCTCCGCCCGAAATGTTGACGTTGGCTTTGGTGTTGACGGTGTATTTGTTGAACAGTTCGTCATACCAGTCCACATTCGGATAAATCATGGGATTTTCGCCTGTCAGCGTCGACTGTACCTTCTGTTCGTCGTAGTATGCTCCCATCATAGGATACCGCGAAATGCGGGCGCTGTTGTAGAGCTTCATGTATTCCACGCCGTCGATAAATTCGGGCATCTGGGTAGGCGTGGCAATATGCGTGTCAACTCTGGCATTGACTCTCGCTTTGCCGTCGTGCCCCGATTTGGTGGATACAAGGATGATGCCGTTTGCTCCCCGCGCGCCGTACAGAGCCGTTGCCGAAGCGTCTTTCAGTATCGAAAAACTCTCGACGTCGTCGGGCTGTATTCTTGCCAGATCGTCGCTTGAGGCTTCGAAGCCGTCAATCAGGATTAGCGGTTCCGATTTGTAGCCGAAAGTGGTAACTCCGCGCACAAAGAACTGCGCATTGTCTGCTCCCGGCTCTCCGCTGGTCTGATACGAAATAACGCCCGGAATCTTGCCTGCAAAGGCGCTGGTAAGGTTCGACGCCGGCACTTTCAAATCCTTCATCTTTACCGATTCAACGGAAGCTATCACGCTGGCGGACTTCTGTTGTCCAAAAGCCACAACCGTTACTTCTTCCAGCGACTGCGATTCTTCCAGCAAAATCGCGTTGATTACCGTTTTGCTGCCCGATACCTTGATTTCCTGGGTAACAAAGCCTACAAGTATAAATTCAAGAGTACTTCCTCCGGGTACGCCGCTCAGGAAATAGTCTCCGTCGTCGTTAGTGGTGGCGCCTGTCGCGGTTCCTTTAATACGTACAGCCGCTCCCGGCAAAACATTGCCGTCGACGTCAATCACTTTTCCCTTGATGGTGAGATTCTGTGCATTCAGCTCAACATTCAGGAAAAACATGCAGAGCAACATACATATTATATATGTACTCTGTCTTTTCAGTTTATCAATTTTGTTCATTCTTTTATATGTTTTAATTTGAACAATATTTTTTAATCAATTCTATAATAAGTAATCATATAAGTTCTTTACTGTTTAAGTAAAATTACTTCTGCTTCGCAAAAGTCAGGGATCAAAAGAACTGATAACTAATAACTAAAAGTTAAGAGTTAAAGTATCTCACAATTTCCGATTTTCATATAATTCGTCTTAATCCGGTTCTTAATGTTGTTCGGAAATTCTTCACAGTTTCAATCTGCTGTCATGATGAGTCATATTCCTGTTTCATAGCCTTAATTTTAACTGTCTGAACTGTGATTTTTTTGATTCGGATGATTTTTTTGATTCTGCCAAACTGCCTGATCTCGGTTCCGACATTGTGTTATTACTGTAACGCTGACGCATTATTACTATACTGCAATCGTATTATTACTATAACACCACTCATGTTATTACTATAACGTCGCTCATGTTATTACTATACTGCGATTGCGTTATTACTATAATACAATTGCGTTGTTACTGTAAGGTCGCGTTCGTCCATTAATCATTGAATTGTCGAGATATCTCTAAACGTAGCGTCATTGATTTCCTTACGCAATTCATCAGAGGGAGTGAAATGCAGATGCACGCTTTTAATTTTGCCTGCATTCACTTCTTCTTCCGTGTCCGAGCCTTCGCCGCGAGCGGTCAAACGGAAACTTCCCAGTTCGCCCAGCTGTACGGTATGTCCGTCGAGCAGCAGACGTACAATGACTTTGAGCAACTGAAACAAAGTCATTTCCGCCTCTTTCGGGTTCAAGGTCGTTTCGTCAGCCAGCAGTTTGGCTACTTCCCTTTCTTTTACCAGTCCTATGCTTTTCAGGATTGGATACCATTTTTTCGGAGCCGTCGGATTCGACGGGTTTCCACGCAATACTTTCTTAAAAAATAAAGACATTGTTGTAAAGTTTTAAATTATTACTTTGATTATTAAAAATATTTTTTTGAAATATATTTCTGCGGCAGATC
>JAISDR010000121.1 GCA_031264645.1 Prevotellaceae bacterium
CCTGCATTTTTTTTAGACATTCGGATTTAATGTTTAATTTTGCGCCCGACAATAATATGTTTTAGTGTAGTATAAAATACAAAAAATATTTAGATATGGTTAGTTATAAAGAACTTGGGTTAGTAAATACCCGGGAAGGTTTTAAGAAAGCAATGGACGGCGGATACGCGATTCCTGCTTTCAATTTCAACAATATGGAACAGTTGCAGGCGATTGTCGCTGCATGTGTTGAGACGCGTTCGCCCGTTATTCTGCAGGTTTCGAGCGGAGCGCGCAAGTATGCAAACCAGACGCTGTTGCGCTATATGGCTCAGGGCGCTGTTGAGTATGCCAAAGAACTTGGCTTGAATATTCCGATCACTTTGCATCTGGATCATGGCGATTCGTTTGACTTGTGCAAATCGTGCATCGACATGGGATTTTCGTCTGTAATGATCGACGGTTCACATCTTTCGTACGACGAGAATGTCGCCGTAACGAAACGGGTAGTTGAATACGCCCGTCAGTATGACGTTACGGTAGAAGGCGAGCTGGGAGTCCTTGCAGGAGTCGAAGATGAAGTTTCGGCGGAACATCACACATATACCCGCCCCGAAGAAGTTGAGGATTTCGTTGGTAAAACGGGAGTTGATTCTCTGGCAATATCCATCGGGACTTCGCACGGAGCAAACAAGTTTAAACCGGAACAGTGTACGCGAAATGCACAGGGAGTGCTGGTTCCGCCACCTTTGCGGTTTGATATCCTTGACGAAATAATGAAGAAAATCCCCGGTTTTCCAATCGTGCTGCATGGTTCGTCGTCTGTTCCCCAACAGTATGTCGAAATCATAAACAGCAACGGGGGAGCGCTGAAGGATGCAATAGGCATTCCCGAAGATGAATTGCGCCGTGCAGCGACGTCGTCCGTATGCAAGATAAATATCGACAGCGACGGACGCCTTGCCATGACTGCGAAAGTACGCGAAGTTTTTGCCAAAAGTCCGGCAGAATTTGATCCGCGCAAATATTTAGGACCTGCAAGGGACGAACTTAAAGCCCTGTATAAGCACAAGACAATAAATGTGCTCGGCAGTGCAAACAGAGTATGATATTAATATTAATAAAAAAATAAAAAGTTTACATGTTTGTAATCTTCCATATTTTTTTTTAAAAAGATCTGTTAGCCGCAGGCAAAGGAGAGAGGGTAGCCTGCGGTTAACGATCTTGTTTTTTTTTATGATGATCACACAACAGACAACTTCTCAGACAGTCAGAACATTTAGACTGGATAATGGATTTACGCTGATCCTTGCTGAAGACCATTCCGAACCAAAGATATACGGAGCCGTAGTTGCGAAGGCAGGTTCGAAAAACGATCCCGAAGACGCAAGCGGAATGGCTCATTACTTTGAGCACATAATGTTTAAGGGGACAGACAGTATCGGCACGACCGACTACGAAAAGGAGAAACCGTATTTGGACAGAATCGCCGCACTGTACGACGAACTGGCTTCGGCTGCCGGCGATGAAGCTAAACGGGACGAAATACTGAAGAAAATCAACGAATTGTCCATCGCTGCAAACGAATACGCCATCACGGGCGAAACGGACAAGCTGTTGAAAAAATACGGCGGAACGGGCATCAACGCCTACACTTCATACGACCACACCGTTTATCATAACACTTTCCCGCCCAATCAGCTGGAGAAATGGATGAAAATTTATGCCGAAAGATTTCGCAATCCTGTCTTCCGCATGTTTCAGGCTGAACTGGAAACGGTTTACGAGGAACGAAACATGTATGCCGACAGAATGGGAGCGAAAGCTATCGAAGACCTGTTCAAGGTTGTCGTAAAAAAGCATCCGTACCGCAACCCGATAATCGGCAATGTCAAAGACCTGAAAACTCCGTCGATAAACAAAATGACGAAGTTCTACAGTGAATATTACGTGGCTGGGAATATGGGGCTTATTCTTACAGGCGATTTTGTCGTCGAGGATGTTTTACCTTATATAAAGGAGACATTCGGGATTTTGCCCGCCGGTAATGCTCCCGAATTTCCTGCAGACAAATACAGGGAAGAGCCTTTCAAAGCCAGGGAGTTTTATTCGGGAAGATATATTCCACTTAAAGCCGGGATTATCTGTTACAGAAGCATTCCGGCAGGACATCCAGACGAAACCGCACTGAACTATTGCCTTAATATTCTGTCGAACGAATCGCAGACAGGCTTGCTTGATCATCTGAGAATAGATAACAAGCTGATGTTTTCCACTGTTCAGCAGCTGTCGCTCAATGACATGGGCGCTATTGTGGCGGTCTTCGTACCCAAACTGATGAGGTCGCTGAAAAAAGCCGAAGCTGAAACGACAAACGTCATTGCGCAGTTAAAGTCAGGAAATTTCAGCGACGAGCTTGTGGAAGCTCTCAGAAGTTCTTTCGTGAAAAACAACGGTAAGGTGCTGGAAAACAAGGAAGAGTTCGGTAATCTGCTGGCGTCGCTGTTTTCTTCCGGAAAGTCGTGGGAAGACTATGTCAGCGACATAAAGAAATACCAGACAATTACAAAACAGGATATTATAAACGTAGCAAACAAATACTTTATTGAAAACAGGCTTGTGTTTTACAATAAAACGGGTTTTTCGGGAAAAGCGGAAAAGATCAAAAAGCCGCCGTACAGGGCGCTGCCTTCGCAAAATACCGGCAAACAGTCCGCTTTTGCCGATATGCTGGACAGGCTTGACAATAAGCCCTATACTCCCATGTTTATCGATTTCGATAAGGATTTGCAATACGGGGATTTGCAGGAAAACGTGCATTTAGTGACGGGCAACAATCCGGTAAACGATATATTTACCCTCAAAATTACATTCGATTACGGAAAGAACAGGGATAAAGTTACCGAACTGATTCCGGAGCATTTCAACGAACTTGGCACCGAATCCCGAACGGTAAACGAGTTCCGTACGGCAATGCAAAAGCTCGGCGCCTCATATTACCTTACATCAGGCAGGACATCAGTTAATTTGCATGTAGACGGCTTCGACAGTAATTTTGATGAAACCGTGTCGCTGATAAACGATTATCTCCTGAATATCAAACCGGACGAGAGGCAAATGACAAAAATCTACCAAAGCCTCAAAGAACGCAATAAAATGGAACGGAAAAACCATGTCTCCCTGGCGGATGCGCATCTGAATTACATTATTATGGGCGAGCACTCTTCGTATATCAACCGCGTGTCGATCAGGGAAGTGAAGAAGTTGAAGTCGGAAGATATTGTCAATTCATTTCGCAGCGCTAAAAATCATGAGACGACAATCACTTATGTGGGAAAAATCCCTTTCGACAGTGTGAAAACGACTGTCAAAACCCGAATGAAGTTCCCCGACAGCGTTCAGCCCGCCGACAAGTCGTTTTTTGAGATTCGGAAATACGATTCCGATATGATATCCCTGTATAACTATAAAAAAGCGAATCAGACGCATACGCTGCTTTATGTTCCGGGCAAGCCGGGAAATAAAAGCGATATCATGTCCGCCGCATTCTTCAATAAATATTTCGGGGAAGGCATGTCTTCAATAATGTTTCACGAGATAAGAGAGTTGCGCTCGCTCTCATACTCCGCGTCGGCAAAGTATTCTTTCCCGAACAGGGTGTATGCGGGATTTTCGGGATTCCTCTTCGGCGAACTGTCAACGCAGGCGGATAAAACCGTCGAAGCGGTTGAACTTGCGGACAGTTTAATCAAGCAGCTCGCTCAAAAGCCGGAGTTAATCGAGATACTGAAAAATTCTTTCATGGAATCGCTAAATACCTCACGACCTGCATTCAGGGATATTCCTTCGTATGGATATTCCCTCATTGAACAGGGCTATGCTGAAGATATGCGCAAAACCCTGTACGATAATATCAATCTGTTTAATATGGAATCAATTAACCGGTTTCATGACGAATTTATCAAGGGACGTCCCCTGATATATATTCTTACGGGAAATGAAAGTAAAATGAATCTTGATAAGCTGAATATCAG
>JAISDR010000188.1 GCA_031264645.1 Prevotellaceae bacterium
GATTTTTTTACGTTTTCCAAATCGCTTTGCAACTGTTCGACAGCCTGTTTCTTTTCTTTCAGCTGTCTCCGCAATCCGTTTATACTCCTGTCAATATCGCTGACGGCGGATTTTCTTTCCTGTATTTTTTTCTGTATCAGCATTAAATTGGAGTAAGTAGTTTTCAGTTCCTTGCCGTTTGATTCCATACGTTCGTTTATTATGGAAATTTCTTCCGCCTCCCTTTCCCTGTTTTTATTGAGCATTTGCAGACTTCGTTCCTCAATCTCTCTATTGTCCTGAGCATTCAGATTTACAGCCATGTTCAATAAGATAATTGCAAGTATCGAAATATGTTTGCTGAAAAGTGACATTTTACATTCTGTTTAGTTGGTTTTCAACTTTTTTTTAATTTCGGCAGAATTAAGGCAATCGGGCTTATCCAGCGCCTGTGACCAGTACATTTCCGCAGTAGTCCGGTCGCCGAGTTTGTTCAAAGTATCGGCATAATGATCCAGTACTACAGCGCTTTCGTCTCCCCCGAATGCAATAGCTCTGCGAAAAATTGTTTTCGCTTCGGCATATTTCCCCTGTAAATATAAAATATATGCGTATGTATCAAGAAAAGAGGAATTGCTGCTTTCCAGCTCAATGGCTTTCTTGCTCATTTTGTACGCCTGATCCAGATTTTTCGATTTCGTCAGGCAAAGATAGTATGCATAGTTGTTCAGTACGGTAGCATTTTCCGGATTGTTTTTCAAGGCTTTGTCATAGTATGCAAAGGCTTTTTTCGGTTTGCTGATGCTGAAATACATGTCTCCGAGTAAAGAGAGGGCATTATTCACATAAACAGAATCGCAGTTTGCCTTGAGCATGCTTTTTTCCAGAATTTCAATTGCCGGCTTTACTTTCTTTTGAGGCAAAAGAGATAATGCCAGATACATGTAAAAATCAGCGTATCCGGGATTTAAGGCTATCGCTTTTTGCGAAGACAGTTCGAGCTGTCCGAACATTTTCATGCCGTATTCCAAAGACAGCAAGCCTGTCCATGCTTCCTTGCTATTGCTGTTCATATCGGTCAGTTGTCCGAAAATGGACAGCGCCGGTTCCAGTCTTTGCGTAGAAACAAAATAACGCGCCTGCAAAAACTTCAAATCCATTGCAGCGGGATGTATAGCCGACAATATCGCAAACAATGTGTCGATATTGCCTTTAAAATATTCGGCAAAAGAAGGGATTCTCAATATCAAACTAAGATATTCGGCTTTTGCTTCGGGCTTTATGGCTCTGTTGGCGACATATTGCTGCAGGGACTTGAAATACTCGGGAAACTGTCCCTTTTTTCGGAATGATTCCGCTTTGCCAAGCAGAGCGGGAGCAAACGAGTCATTTGCATCAATAGCGCTGTTGTACGCACTGATTGCCAGGGAATCTTCGCCCATTTCAAGATAGGCGTCAGCCAGCAAAGTCGCAAATCTCGGATCGTTTGGATAGTTGTTTACGAGCTTCTGAACTGCCGGAATGGCTTTATCGTAGTTTTTCAAATCCATGGAGATGTTGAACAGGCGGTACGAAATATCGTCATTTGTGCCAAACCTGATTATCATAGTATCCAGTATCCCCAGCGCTTCGGGAAAAAGTCCCTGTTCCTCGTATATCGAAGCCAGATTGAACCAGATTTCCTGCCTGTTAGCATGACTGCGCAATGCTTTACGGAACAGAGTCTGAGCCTTGTCAAATTCCTTGAAATGAAGGCATAAATGTCCATACAACATCGCAAACCACGTATTTTCAGGGTCAAGAGCATACGCAATTTCCACATTCTTTTTCGCCTCGTCCTCCCTGCCGGCAAATATCAGTATATTTGCCAGATCGTAATAACAGGCGTCACATTTTGGATCTGTCTTTATCGCTTCACGGTATAAGTCCGCCGCCTTGTCGATATTGCCTTCAAACGACAGTTTTTTTGCAATCATTACAAGTTTTTGCTTCTTATCCTGCACGCTGTCTACTGACATTAAAAAACGCCCTCCATCATCCTGAACAAACTCGATACTGTTCTGTGCATCAAGGTATATGCCACGGCATATATATACAAGTACAATTAATATGTTTATTACCTTTTTTCTCAAATTACAACATCTAATTTTGCGCAAAATTAGTGAAATAATTGAATATGCGAAATTTAATTGAGGAAACGCTTATTTACAGATTATCATTCTGAATAGATTTACGGATATTTTTTTGTTTGACCTAATTTAATACAGTCAAAAATATTAATTTCTATTTTTTTATAAAATCTCATAATATTTTTACGATTGATTTTCGATATTCAATTTATAAATTTCAAGTATTTCATTTTTAAATTCTTCTTCGGTAGGAAGATAGAGTTTGTATTTTGAGGCAAAAATCTGTTTGTTGTCTTCGGCAAGCGTGTAACGGACAATGGCGTCGCTTTTGTCGGCGCAAAGAATAATGCCGATTGGCGGGTTGTCGCCTCCGTTCATCATTTCGCGCGTGTAATAGTTGACATACATCTGCATCTGTCCCAAGTCCTGATGCATTAAGTCGTCCATTTTAAGGTCAATAAGCACAAAACATTTCAAAATGTAATGATAGAAAACCAGGTCGATATAAAAATCCCTGCCGTCAAAGGAGATACGTTTTTGGCGGGCAACAAAAGAAAAACCTCTGCCCATTTCCAGCAAAAATTCCTGTAAATGACTGATAATTGACGTTTCCAAATCCTTTTCGTACAGTTCCGGCGAAGGCTTTATATTTAGAAATTCCAGCACATAAGGGTTTTTAATGAAGTCCTTTGGTTCGGGTACAGGGGCAGTTTTTTGAATTTCAGCAGCAAC